>CAMWTF010000001.1 GCA_947177105.1 uncultured Lachnospiraceae bacterium
GTCCTCGTCGTGGCGGATAGGCACTGCCAGCTGGAAAGTGGGGATGCCCATCCGGGCGGCCATGAGTCCGTTGCCCATCAGGCTCCCGTCGCAGGTGGTGTTGCACTGGATGGCGCACTTGCCGATGCGGGGATAATCGTCCTCCAGAGATACGCCGAACTCCGCCGCAGGCATGGGGCACACATCATTGGGGATACCATACTCCTGGGCCTTGTCCAGATAGTAAAACAGGCTGTCCTGGGCCATCATGGCGCAGGTGTACACCGCCGGAACCTCCACAGACACCCATTTCAGGTTAGGAAAGCCGTTCATGATCTCGCTCATCATATTCTCGTCAAAGACCACCAGCCGATCATTAAGCGCCTTGTCATTGCCTAGAGCGGGGTCGGCCCGAAACATGACGCCCATGCTCTTGCACATGTCTGTGACCACCAGCTCCAGGGCGGTGCGGGTGATGCGCAGCTGGGTGCCCCGCAGTCCCTCGGTATGCCTGTCAAAAAAATCCGGCACCGCCAGATAGTTCACCATCCAGCGGTAGCGGAAAAAGGCCCTTAAGTTATTCAGATGGAGCATGAAGCCGATGAGGGTTTTCCAGATGCCCAGCCAGTGTACATAATCGTACCAGGTGTCCTTCAGTCCCCGCCATTCCCGGCGTTTCTTCGCTTTTTTGCCGCAGTAAAAGCTCCCCAGCGGCTCGCTTCCCATGACCTTGCCCATATGTAGATTCTCCTTAAATTAAGCTTTGTATATTCCCGCTGGACATGCGGATCCCGGCAGGAGAAATAATGCAGTTATTGCCTCTTCAATTTCTTGATTTCCATGCTCTCCACAAAAGCCTGTACCCTGGTGCGCAGCTGCCCGGCGTTGCCCACGGCGTAGGGGCGGTCAAGACTCAGTACGGGGCAGCCGTACTCCTCCCGCATAACCCGGCTGGCGTAGGCTCTCTCATAGCCCCAATAATCACAGAACTTGATTTGTTGGTAGATGATGCCGTCCGCATGGAAACGTTGGACCAGCCGATTCATATATTCGTGGCGTTCCTTGATCTTTTCCGTATTCATAAAGCGGGGACACTGGCCACCCTCCATATAGTGGCGGCAGATGCCGGTAAGCACGTCCTCGCCCTCCCTGAGCCGGATTTCCTCACGACCGGGAAGGGATCCCAGGCAGAAGCGGTCCGCCACCACCAGAGCCCCGGCCTCTTCGATCATCCGTATCAGTTCGGGATCGTCAATCTCCGAACCTGCCAGCACAACTCTGGCACGGTATTTGGAGCGCTGGTCCGGCTGGCGGTTTTGAAGTTCCGCCAGAGTCTCCTCCAAAATGGGAATCAGCGGTGTCTTTGGACAGCAGTAGGTGGCCAGGCAGAGCACGGCAAACTCATAGCCTGTGATCCGGGGATTTTCCTCCATACGGAAATCCCCAATATTGTTAATCAGAAGGCATACATGGTTGTGCAGTTCAATTGCTTTTAGCAGCGCGTCATCGGACGTGGCAATGCCAAAGCGCTTTTCTAAAGGATCCAGCACATACTGACGCATCTGCCGCACATAGTGCCGCAGGGCCGTCTCGTCCGATTTCATGGGCACATCCGCATAGGTCACGAAAAAACCTTCTTTGCCGCAGAGCTTCAGATGTTCTATGTTTTCCACACAGCGATTCATCTGGGCGCAGGAATCCGGCGTCAGCATACAGTCCAGAAACTGGAAGCCGCCCTCGATGGCCCGCTCCAGGATGGCCCGGCAGGCTTCGCACATGATGCTGGTCATATAGTAAGTACCCATCTCGATGGAACCAGTTCTGGGCGCTCTCAGCCGCACGGAAAAACAACCCGGCAGATTCAGAAGCGGTTCCGGGATCAGGGAGCAGGTATTGCCGATGGCAATCTCTCCCCGGTCTGCGGCCTGCCGCACCAAGTCGTTATGGGCTTCCTGGAGCAGGACCTCCAGATCATAGATATGTTTTAAGTCTTTCATAAGTTATGTTCCTCTTCTACGCAATCACAATTCTTCCCACTTCCTGTAGCAGAGACTTCCCATTTTTCCGGGATTCCTCATAAATAGTGTATTCCGCGCCGCTGTATATCAGGTCATCCTGGTTTTTATAATGGAGAGTATTGTCCATCCTGCATTTGCTCGTCAAAGTATTCTGAGCCGAAGCTGTCTTGTCAAACCGCATGTATATGTGACAGAGTTCCCCGTCATCCGATTGGATGACGGCGCGGTATTCCGTATTGCCCCACGCTTTATTTCCCCCGCCTTCCTCCTCCGGCAGCCAGTAGACCGTCGCTTCCTTTGAGTACGTGAGCCAGCTGACATTAAATTCATACAGTTCGTCTTCTCTGGGGTTCTTAAACCCATCAAAAGCATCCACTTTTACTAGAGAGAACAGGAAACCATACTTTGGATTCCTGCGGCCTGCCGTCTTGTGGGCGTAGCCCTTTATGGTCACAAGGTATTTTCCGGAAGGAATATCATACTTAAACTGCTTGTAATTCGTGTTTCCGTCCATGGTCTGATAGGATGTCACATATTCACTGAAATCATTTACGTTAAAATCGTAGAACATACCGATGGAAGCGACACAGAGCGTATCCTGTATCTCAAGATTAAATCCCCCATACTCCAGCTTCTGTACCCACTCATCATCAAAGGGTTCATCGCGGCCGTCTATCTTAATGATGTATTTGTAGGCGTCGATTTTTACGAAAGGCAGCCAGATACCCTCTCTTTGTGTGGCTAAGTACAACTCTTTGTCCTTCTGCAATTTCTGAAGAAGCTTCTTGGTTCGGATTTTTTCCCGCTTCAGGAAATCCTGTAAAACATCTAAAGAAAATAAGCATATTCCGTAACTGCTGACATCCAATAGTTTGTCCATAAAATGATATCCTCCTCTGTCATAGCTCAGAAGTCTCTGTTTTATACCCCCAGATTCTCCAGCGCCTGATGTACTCCCTGCGCCATCACGGAATCCTCCGGCATGAAAAAGACATTTTGCCCGGTGATGTCAAAGGTGGACAGATCGCTGTCCTGGCCGATATAGGCCAGCACCGGCAGGCCGCCCAGTTCCAGATACTGTTTGACCGATTCATCCGGCAGGCGGTTTACAATCACGCCCAGTTTTTCATACATGACGAGGGTGTCAGCCACAGACTTGATGGTTTGGATCACCTGGGTTCCTTTTTTGCTGGCATCCGTGACCAGGATCAGGTGGGTTACTTTCTCCATAACCCGGCGGTTGATCTGCTCGATTCCCGCCTCCCCGTCGATTACAATATAGTCAAAATTGTCCGCCACCAGGGCGATGACCTCTTTTAGATAAGAGTTGATCTTGCAGTAGCAGCCGGCGCTCTCCGGGCGTCCCACGGCGATGAAGCTGAAAGCATCCGTCTCCACCATGGCGTCAAAGATATGATATTTTGCCTCCCCCAGCAGTTCCACGGCGGACTTGGTGTCTCCGTCCTCCACGGAGGCCACCACCTGCCTGCGGATATCGTCGATGGTCAGCGGCACCTCAACGCCCAGCGCCGTGGCCAGTCCCACCGCCGGGTCTGCGTCGATGGCCAGGATTTTCCTGTCCGGATATTTTTCGGCCAGGACCTTGACCGTCACCGCCGCCAGGGAGGTCTTGCCCACGCCGCCCTTGCCGGAGAGGGCGATAATTTTTGTTTTACTCATTTGTTTCCTCTTTTCATATATCATGATTTTGTTTACTGCAATGGTAGGAGTCAAACGCAAAGCGTTTTATTCATTATACATTAGTCTTTGTATATATCGCAAGATTTACTTTTCTATATAGGATAGTTCTCCCTATGGGGGAGCCCGGCGGATGCGCTCTTTGCCAATTTCAATGCCAAATACCCTGTGAAAAGCAATAGACAGTGATACAATTTTTAGGAAGATGGCTATTGACTCTGTCGTTGGGGAATAGTTTATATTATATTTATAAAACTGCAGGGAGGAAATACCATGAATGACTTAATTAAAATCAGAGAAATGACGGCCAAATATGATCTGTCCGCCCGAACGCTTCGCTATTATGAGGATATGGGGCTGATAAAAAGCATTCGAAGCGATGATTATGCATACAGATTGTATGATGAAGCCAACGTGAAGCGGCTGGAGCAGATTCTCATATTGCGCAAGTTGAATATCAGCATTAAGGATATACAGCGCATATTTGACACGTCCGGCTCTGAGATTGTGTTGGATGTGCTTGGCAAAAAAGTTGATGATATTGATGAAGAAATCTCTATTTTACATGAACTGAAAGAGATCATTCTGGAATTTATACATCAGATAGAATCTGCCGATTTCGGCAGGGAATCAGATGTAAAGCTTCTATACGACAAAGCAAAAGAAATTAAAACACAAATCATTAATGTCAACTATAATGGGAATCCCTCTGCGATAAACCGTATGATGGAAGTTACGGAGAAACTTGACAACAAGGTGCCGGATATCATGATTGTGAGGATACCGAAATTCAGAGCGGTAACATCCGGAGAGGTGACGTTTGAAGAACTTTTCGGCGGAGATTTCATGCCGTGGCAGGAAGAGCACAACGATTTATTCAAACCTGTTATTTTTAATTCCGCTGACTTCCTGTGTGGAAAAGATGATAAGGCTGAATGGATTTGGGCGGTCAAGGACGAAGTGACGGAGACCGACACATATCCGTACAAAATAATTGAATTTCCGGGCGGACTGTATGCGGCTGCGGTCAGCGTAGACGGCGACGGCGAGAGTCATAACAGAGTGAGAAGTAAGACAGAGAAATGGCTTGAAAGCACAAATTTTGTTATTGACAGCGACCGTGAATTGATGGGACATATGATCTATGAGGATGATGAGATTAAAGAAGGTCTTGGATACCATCAGATGAATCTATATGCGCCAATAAAATTAAAGAGAGCAAACATGGAATAACTGAAATCGGGAAAGTTCTCCGTCACGTAGGAGAGCCTTCCCGATTTTTCCCAATTTGAGTACACGCTGAAGCGGGCGGATGGGAGTCGGTGGCAAATTTTGTCTGACTGACTTGAAAGGTCCGGATTGTAATTCTGCTGTGAATCAGTTATACTAAATGCAAGGAAGAAGACCATGGATAAGTACTTAATAACCATCAGGCGGAGGTTAAGGTGAGAAAGAGAGGGAAATTATGGCACTGATACAGGCAAACTTTATGTCGGGAGCACTGATGAGAACAGTCCCGGTAAATATCATTCTTCCGGTTGACAAGCTTGCTTTTCCGGGAGCGGTTTCCAGGGAAATAACAGCTTATAAAACTTTATACCTTCTGCACGGTATTTTTGGCAACTATACGGATTGGGTATCGGGAACCAATATTCAGCGGTGGGCGGAGGAAAGGGATCTGGCGGTAGTAATGCCCTCCGGAGACAATATGTTTTATGTGGATCAAAAAGAAAGTCTGAATTATTATGGTGAATTTATCGGAAGAGAGCTTGTGGAACTGACAAGAAGGGCTTTCCCGCTATCCCGCAGGAGGGAGGATACATTTATAGCCGGGCTGTCAATGGGCGGCTATGGGGCAATACGCAATGGACTGAAGTATCATGATACATTTGGCTGTATTGCGGGTTTGTCTTCCGCAATGATCGTTGACGGTCTGGAGGCGCGGACAAATAATACTCCCAATCTGATTGAGCGCAAAGATTTTGCGGAAAGAATTTTTGGGGATTTGGCGAGGGTAAAGGACAGCGATATGAATCCCAAATGGCTGGTGGAAAAGCTCCGGGAACAGCAGGCGGAGATTCCCAAGATGTATCTGGCCTGCGGCACGGAGGATCATCTGCTCCAAGCAAATCGAGAGATGCGGGATTACTTAAAGGGCGCTGGCGTGGATGTGACCTACGAGGAGGGGCCGGGAGGACATGAGTGGGACTTCTGGAACCGCTATATCAAGAAGGTGATTGATTGGCTGCCATTGGAGGAGGACAGTAAGGCAGGGATCAACAGCGGCAATGTGGGAGTCTGATAACACAGGCCCGGCGTGAGTTTGGCTTAATCAGACTTCAGTTATGCGAAAAAGTAGATATGAAATAAGGAATGGGAGTAAATATATACAAGAAATTTTCTGGCAGTGTCACAAAAGTGTTGCAAAATGGATACAGATGTGATAATGTAATTGTACATTTATACTGACAATGAAGAAAAGAGTTGGAGGTGTAAGTATGATTGATATCATGGATGCTTCTCGCTATCTTGTCTTTTTATCCTACCACAAGCTTCAAGGTTCTTTAACTCCTCTCAAACTACAGAAGTTATTATATTTGGCGCAGGGATGGAGTTATGTGTGGGACAACCGTCCGTTGTTTCAGGATGAGTTTGAGGCATGGCAATATGGACCGGTTAATGTAGAAGTGTATGAGTATTATAAGAGATATGGAAGAGCGGAGATCCCGGAAAGTGAAGGACGTTTCATCCCCCGAATGGATGATGACTCAAGGGAAACATTAGATGCAGTGTGGGAAAGATATTGCTCAAGCAGCGCATTTGAATTAGTTGAACTCACTCATACACAGAAACCATGGATAAAAGCATATTCTGATAATGTCGGCATCAAAAACAGCGAAATAAAAAGTTATTTTCAGTCAACTTATTAAAAGTTGGCTGTTTTATTAGCATCTATTCGTATAATGCCTGAAGAGGTACTTGGAGTGCGGATGCGGTGCTCTTAATAAGGAGGCTATATGGGCATTAGGATGAACAGTATCGTAGTTGATAATTTTAAATCATATGGAGATATTACAAGAGTTCCGATAATGAATCTAAGCGTATTTATGGGTGCTAATAGCAGTGGCAAAAGTACGGCTTTGCAGCCTCTTCTTGCAATTAAGCAGACGGTGGAATGTAACAGTCCGGATATTGATTTGCTTTTATCGGGAAAATATGTTGCCCTTGGAGACTTCGCGGATGTGATAAATGATAGGGACAAAGGGTATTTTGCGTTTGGCATTGCTGTGGTTGGTGAAGAACTCAGGGAAAATTATGGCGGAGACAATGCCACAGAAATAATGTGGAAATTTGATACAGAGGCGGAAAAAGATGCCTGCCTTTGTGAGGTGGCCTTTCAAATTTCAGGCAATATGATGAAATTAATCAGGGGCAGCGAGCACTCTTATAACATACAGGTTGACGGAAAACGGACCCCGCTGGTTGTCAAAATGAATAATTTAACTCCACGAAGATTATATGTAGAGTATGATCGACAGTTTAATGATTTATTTTATTGCTTCATCAACGACATCTTGAGATGGGTCTATCCGGGCAAAAAAGGTGTTGTACTTCCCAAAGACGAAATGGCTTCAATATTGACCATAGAGAAAATGTATATTGAGATGATGAAAGGGGCCAGTAATAAAAGCAGTGCCAGAAATAAGGATGGGAATAGTATACAAAGGACAACAGAATTAGTGACGCGCATAATGGATGATCTAAAAAAATATTGTGATTACCAATTTGAGTACCATGCCAGCTTTTGGAGCATACCTCAAAACTTTAAAGAAAACATTTTGTTTAGTTGTATCTATAAACGAGATGATCTGGAAGAACTGATAGTTATATTGGATAAATATGAAAGATTAATAGAGGAATTTCCAGGCGGGCAATTTATTCAGGACTACGATTGTCAGGCGGAAGTTGATATCAGCACACTATACAGATTGGGCAATAAAGAGAAGGGATCAAGTGCAGAGTGTGATTTTATTTCAGACGCCTTTAGGTCATATAGAGAGATCTTCCATAAAATAATAGGTAAAATATTTTATGTAGGCCCGATTAGGGAAAAACCACAGGGTTTATATAATGTTGGATTTGAAACGATTCCCAAATATGTTGGAACAACAGGAGCGTATTTTGCATCTGTTTTGTTAAGAGAAAACAAAAGTCGAAAATATATTCTGCCAAATAATGAATGTGAAGATATGAGCCTTTTGGAGGCATTGGATGAGTGGGCAGCCCACTTGAATGTTGCAAGTGAGATAGCGGTCGAAAAGAGTAATTCATTTGGGTTCAGTGTGTCTATTTCCAATACCCAGAGAAAGAAATCGGATATAATGAATGTAGGAATAGGAACGAGTCAGGTGTTGCCTGTTCTAATAACGGGATTGCTTTCCGAACCTGAAGAATATTTATTTTTTGAACAGCCGGAATTGCACCTGCACCCATATTCTCAAAGCCGATTGGCGGATTTCTTTGTGGAGTTAGTAAAACGGGGGCGGAAGATAACAGTTGAAACGCATAGTGAGTATTTTGTCTTAAGAATGAGATATCAGATACTGGCAGGCAATATTAGTGAGAGGGATATCACAGTCAATTTCTTTCAGAACAAGGGGTGTACCCGGATTAGTCAGGGGAAACTATCAGAGTATGGTAACTTACAGTATCCGGATGATTTCAGGGACGAGACACAAAAACTGTTGGATGATTTGATGAAGGCCGCACTGGAGAAAAGAGAGCAATAATGGAATATGTATTAATCGATCCGGATATGTTTATGCTTCAAAAGGAAGAAGAAGTGGTACAGAATATTGGCTTTTTCCGCAAGGTATCAGATTTATGCGATTCTGGTCGCATTTCGATTTGCTTATATAAAGAGATAATGGACTGCATAAATAATAGGTCAATTTATCCCTTCCCTATTGATATCAATAGGGTTAATGACAGGGGGCTTAAAGAACAATTATTAGTTTTGAATAACTCCTTTACAACAGGTATAATAAATAATTATACAGAGATAGATATTGATAGTTGCAAAGGTCCACAAGAATTTACCACAGATAGAAAGGATCTGGAAAAAAGTGATACTTACTATACATTTATAAATATGCTTTTGACACCATGCTATTCCACTCAAAATATTACAGAAAAGATATTGGTTGGTAAAAAGGCGGAGGGCATCAGGGAAGGGGAGGCGATTTCAATTTCCTGTGGCTGTGAAAATAAAGAATTCGGGAGAACCTACATATGGGTTTCCCCGGATGATTTGATGAGTGGTCAACAAAGAGCAGTAGAGAAATTACGCTCTATCTTGAAGGAGAAAAAGGAACTTTTTATTTCATCTCCCCAAACCATTAAAGGGGACCACCACAACCATATTCAAAGCACGGATTTTAACTGTTATGAGCAGCTTGCCGCAAAAAATAAAAGGGTTTTGAACTATCTGAGGTATTTTGGACTAAGCAAAATATATTTTAATGAATTCGCGCCAGATAAATCCCGTGAGACAGGAACCATTAAAATCACTAAAGTTGATAAGGGAACAGGCTCTGACATTGTCACAGCATGGTTATTTGGATGTGATGAATTTCGCATCCTGGTGGAGTTGTATTTTCCTCGGGGAATCGGGGATGCACTGCAGGCATATTCTGATAATGGAGAATTATCAAGAATGAGAATGGAAGAACTAAAAACAGAATTAGTTTTGTGACATCCATAAAAAGCCCTTGACAACGCTTTAGCGCACCACTATAATAAATTCAATTGAGAAAGACTATGACGGAGACAGTACACATATCTCAAAGGTCACAGAGAGCCGCGGCAGCTGAGAGGCGGTGCGAGTAGGACATGTGGAACATCCCTCCCGAGTTGCAGCACCAAAACGCCGGTGGCGGCGTGAGTAGATGCTGACGGGTTTCTCCCGTGACAGAGAACGCATATGTTGGTATGTCGTAAATGGATGAGATGTATTATAGCTTCTGCCGTTTACGGTGGAAGCTGTCTTATAATAGGGGATAACCAGCCGGACACCAGCATTTAGCGGAGAATGTCCGGCTTTATTTAAGCGATGCAGCAGGTTTTACCAGAAGTTTAGCGTGGGCAGACTCCTATTATGAAGGAAAAAGTAAGGTCGAAGATCAAAGGTTTTCGACTGCCGATTATGGCAATAAGCCGGGAAGTACCCGACTTTTGCGGGAAAGAGGTTACTATGAGAGACACAATCGAGATCAGATGGCATGGCCGGGGCGGCCAGGGTGCCAAGACGGCGGCGCTGCTGCTGGCAGACGTGGCATTTAAGACGGGAAAGTATGTACAGGGGTTTCCGGAGTACGGTCCGGAGCGTATGGGTGCGCCCATAACCGCCTACAACAGGCTCAGTGACAAGCCCATCACGATCCACTCCAATATCTATGATCCGGATCTGGTGGCGGTGGTGGATGACAGTCTGCTGGAGACCATTGATGTGACCCACGGGCTGAGTCCGGCGGGGGCTGTCATCATTAACAGCCAAAAGCCCAGGGAGGAGATTATTCCCCATCTGAGGGGCTATCAGGGCAGGGTGTATGTGATTGACGCCAGAGAGATTTCCGTGAAGGCATTGGGCAAATACTTCCCCAATTCTCCTATGCTGGCCGCCGTGGTGGCAGTCTCCGGCGTCATGGAACCGGAGGTATTTTTGCAGGAGATGAAAGCGTCCTACCAGCACAAATTTGCCAAGAAGCCGGAAGTTATAGAGGGCAACATGAAAGCGTTGGAGTTGACTTTCGAGGCGCTGAAGTAGTACACAGGTGAAGCCGCGAAGGTACACGAGAGCGTCTTTCATGTGATCTTTTACGGATGAAAGACGTCTCTCCCATGTGTGTACCGAAGGGACTTCACCCTTTAGTGCCATCGCGCAGCGATTTAAATTGGAGGATTCATATGAAAAGTACAGAGATCAATGAAAAGAGCCCTTGGCAGGATATTACAGAGGGCAACAAGATATTTGAACCGGCCACATCCCGGCACTTCTGCACAGGGGAGTGGCGCACTTCCACGCCGGTGTTTGACGAGGAGAAATGCAAGCAGTGCCTGCTGTGTTTCCCGGTGTGCCCGGATTCCTCCATTCCGGTGAAGGATGGAAAGAGGGATGATTTTGACTACGACCACTGCAAGGGCTGCGGCATCTGCGCCAAGGTGTGCCCTTTCGGCGCTATCACAATGAAGGAGGGCAAATAAATGGCGATCAGAGAACGATTATCCGGCAATGAGGCGGTGGCCTATGCCATCAAGCAGATCAACCCGGACGTGATGCCCGCGTTCCCCATCACGCCCTCCACGGAGATTCCCCAGTATGTGGCCAACTATATTGCCAACGGGGACATTGACACGGAATTTATTCATGTGGAAAGTGAGCACAGCGCCATGAGCGCCACTTTGGGGGCCAGCGCGGCGGGGGCCAGAGCCCTGACGGCCACCTCCTCCTGCGGCATGGCGCTGATGTGGGAGGAACTGTATGTGGCGGCATCGGACAGGCTGCCCATTGTGCTGGCGCTGGTAAACCGCGCCCTCACCGGCCCCATCAATATCAATGCTGACCACTCCGACAGCATGGGAGCCAGGGACAGCGGATGGATTCAGATCTATGCGGAGTCCAACCAGGAGGTGTATGACAATTTTTTGCAGGCATTTCCCATTGCGGAAGACCCCAGGGTGCATCTGCCGGTGATGATCTGCCAGGACGGCTTTATCACCAGCCATGGCGTGGAGAATATTCTGCTGGTGGAGGATGAGAAGGTCAAGGATCTGGTGGGTGAGTATCATCCAGAACACTTCCTGTTAAACAGTAAAGAACCCATTGCCGTGGGTCCTTATGCGGTGTCCAACTACTATATGGAAACCAAGAGAGGCCAGCGGGAAGCCATGATCAACGCGAAAGAAGTGATCCTGGAATTGGCGGCAAAATTTGAGGAGATGACCGGCAGACACTATGGCTTCTTTGAGGAGTATGCCATGGAGGATGCGGAGTACGTGATTGTCATTATCGGTTCCGCTGCCGGCACCTGTAAGGCAGCTGTGGACAAGATCCGCCAGACTGCCGGCAAAAAGGTGGGATTGTGTAAGATTCGAGTGTTCCGTCCTTTTCCCGAAGAGGAACTGGCGCAGGCTCTGAAAGATCGCAAGGCCATTGCCGTTCTGGACCGCAGCGAGATGTTCTCCGCCACCGGCGGCCCTCTGGGAGCAGAGGTGCGGGCAGCGCTGTATGGCGCAAAATCCCAGGCGGAAACAGTCAACTATCTCTATGGCCTGGGAGGCAGAGATATCACGGTGGAGGATTTTGAGAAGGTTTATGGGCGGCTGGAAGAGATCGCCCGGACTCATGAGATCCCGGATATGTATGAGTATATCGGACTTCGCTCCAGATAAAAACAGATGGCAATTCTAAACAGTATCACTCACTGCCAACGCCCAGAGAATTTGGGGACGCCAGAGCGGCAGCAAATTGCTCCTTGGGAAAGGCGTAAAAGGCGTAGAAAGTGAGGAGGCAACACCCTAGTCGGAGGAAACAATGGAAAAAACATATAATTTCAAAGAAGTTATGAGTAAGGAGGAGCGTCTGGCTCCGGGACATAGAATGTGCGCCGGATGCGGCGGCACGGTGACGGTGCGGGCGGTGCTGCGCGCCCTGCGTCCCGAGGACAGGGCTGTGGTGGGCAATGCCACCGGATGCCTGGAGGTGTCCAGCTTCATGTATCCCTTCACAGCCTACGAGGACAGCTATATTCACAATGCTTTTGAAAATGCGGGAGCTACCCTGTCGGGGGTGGAGACTGCTTACCGTGTACTGAAAAAGAAGGGCAAAATCGATGATACCTTCAAATTTATCACCTTTGGCGGTGACGGCGGTACATATGACATTGGTTTCCAATCTCTGTCCGGCGCCATGGAGCGGGGACACGATATGGTGTATGTATGTTATGACAACGGCGCCTACATGAACACAGGAACGCAGCGTTCTTCCGCTACTCCTCAGTATGCGGACACTACCACCACTCCTGCGGGAAAGGTCAGCGACGGCAAGGTACAGGTGCGCAAGGATCTGACTGCCATTATGGCCCAGCACCACATTCCCTATGCGGCCCAGACTACCTTTACCAGCAATTTCAAGGATCTGCATACCAAGGCGGAGCGCGCCATCTACACGCCGGGAGCGGCATTCCTGAACGTGATGTCTCCCTGCCCCAGAGGATGGGGATATGATCCTTCCGAGTTGATGACCATCTGCAAGCTGGCTGTGGATACCTGTTACTGGCCCCTGTATGAAGTGATAGACGGCAAGTGGGTGCTGAATTACGTACCCAAGAAAAAGCTTCCTATCGAAGATTTTCTGCGCCCTCAGAAGCGCTTCAAGCATCTCTTCAAACCGGACAAGGAAGAGCTGCTGGCTCAGTTTCAAACAGAGGTGGACAGACAATGGGAAGCGCTGCGGAGACGCTGTGAACTATAATATCCTGCAAGAATACGACTTGATGGCATCCCGCTGATTTACTGGCCAGAGAGTGAAAAAATTTTGTTGCAGCCAGAGTCCACGGATATCACAGATCTGCTTTGCAAGATGCTGGATATGCCTTAAGAGGATGCGGGCGGGCGCAAATTAATAGGAGCGTCTGGTAAATCATAGAGGAAGATCCTCTATGTCTGCCGGACGCTCCATATTTTTATACGAGAGTTAATCTATCGATCTACCGACCAAACAATGTGCCGATAATGCCCCGGCCCAGAGCGGCGCCCACGTTGCCTCCCAGCTTCTTGCCAAAAGAACCGCCCACGGTTTTGCCGATAGTATTGCCCAGCTCCCGGCCTACGGTACCGGCGGCGCTGTTAGCCACGCTCTTGGCGGCGGATTTCACTGCCCTCTGGCTTGCCGCCTGTTTGCGTTCCTCCGCTTTTTGGGCGGCGGCAAGCTCCTTCTGCCGGGCCTTCTCGGCGGCAGCTTCCTCTTTCTGCCGCTGTTTTTCTTCTGCAGCGGCCTGCCGGGCCTCCTCGGCGGCCTCTGCGTTAGCCAGGCTCATGCGCTCCAGAAACTCATAGGCGGAATCCCGGTCAAAATAGTCGTTATACTTGGTATACAGGATATTGTTCTTAATCTGCCTCTCCCGAATATCATCATTCAGCGCCCCCATCTGGCTCTGAGGCGGCAGGATATCGCACTTTTTCACCACTGTAGGCACACCGGACTCATCCAGCACGGACACCAGGGCCTCCCCAATTCCCAAGTTAATCAGGGCGTCATAGGTGTCGAAATCGGGATTTACCCGAAAAGACTGCGCGGCGGCCTTGGCGCCTCTCTGCTCCGAGGGGGTATAAGCGTGCAGAGCGTGCTGCACCTTGTTGCCCAGCTGGGCCAGAACGCCGTCGGGGATATCCTTGGGGCTCTGGGTGACAAAATAGATACCCACGCCTTTGGAACGAATCAGCTTTACCACCTGCTCGATCTTAGTCAGCAGAGTTTTTGAAGCGCTGCTAAAGAGCAAATGCGCCTCATCAAAGAAAAATACCATCTTGGGAGCGTCCAGATCCCCGGCCTCCGGTAGGAGCTCAAACAATTCGGACAGCATCCAAAGAAGGAAAGTGGCATACATGGTGGGTTTGTTGACCAGAGTCTGGCAATCCAGAATCTGAATCACACCCTTGCCCTCGCGGTTGCGGCAGAACCAGTCGGCAATATTCAGGGCAGGTTCACTGAAAAACAGTTCTCCGCCCTCGCTCTCCAGGGCAATGATGGCCCGGGTGATGGCCCCCAGGCTGGGCTTGGTGATATTGCCATATTTCAGGGTCAGTTCCTTGGCGTTCTCCCCCACATACTGGATCATAGCCTTCAGATCCTTGGTGTCAATCAGCAGCAGACCCTCGTCATCCGCTATTTTGAAGATAATCGTCAGAATATCGCTCTGGGTGTCATTCAGTTCCAGTATCCGGGACAGCAGCAGCGGCCCCATCTCTGAGATAGTGGTGCGCAGAGGCAGGCCCTTTTGTTCATATACATCCCAATAGGTGGTGGGGAAGGAGTCGAAAGCAAAGCCCTCCCGATCCAGCCCCATGGCCTCAATGCGTTCCTGCAGGCTCTCGGAGATCACGCCGGGTCTGCACATTCCGGCCAGATCTCCTTTTACATCCGCCAGAAATACAGGCACACCACAGTCGCTGAAGGACTCGGCCAACACCTTTAAGGTGATGGTTTTACCCGTGCCGGTGGCTCCGGCAATCATGCCGTGGCGGTTAGCCATGCTGGGGTATATGTACACCTTCTCGTCCCCCGACATGCCTAACCAGATCTTATTATCCTGATACATATTCATTCCTCCATAGTACAGTTTTCTAGCACACATATTACTGTAACATCAACAGAGGCAATTCGCAAGCAAATTCCCAATAGGCATGTACATTATTTCTCAACCGTATACCGCACCTGCTGCATGCGCTGATCCAGCTGGGCGCTGAGTTCGGCACACTGCAATAATTCTCCGGCAGTGGCCTGCTGGAGGGATTCAGGCAAATCCTTTTTATATCGCAGACGATGCTCCAGATTGGCCCAGAACTCCATGGCTATGGTGCGCAACTGGACCTCTACCTTCATATTGCGCTTCTCGTTTTGCAGGAAAATGGGCACTTCCACGATCAGGTGCAGGCTGCGGTAGCCGTTTTCCTTGGGATTTTTGATGTAATCCTTGCATTCGATCAGGGTGATGTCGTCCTGGCTGGTCAAACAGTCCGCCAGCATATAGATGTCGTCGATAAAGGAGCATATCACCCGGATACCGGCCACATCGTTTAGGTTCTCTTCAACGGAGGCCAGGGTCATGGGGGTCAGCCCCTTCTTGGCCATTTTCCTGCGGATGCTGTCAGGGGATTTGATTCTGGTTTTGATGTTCTCAATGGGATTGCGCTCATGCTGCAGAGAAAACTGGTCATTCAAGACCTTGAATTTGGTCTCTACCTCCATGATAGCGCAGCGGTAACGGCTCATTAATTCCTGCCAGGCGGCAAACATGTTTTCCATGGCGGTGATGGAGTCGGATGTGATGAGATCCTTTATCAGCCGGTTAAAGTCCGTCTCCATTGCAATTGTATCTTGTTCCATAAGGAAATTCCTCCTAAAATTGTGTTCCATAAACTCACCCGATTTGCAGGCTCTGTCCATATTATAACGCAAATTACTGAGAAAAATATTAAAAATCTATAGTATTCTTATTAATTCTTCAAATACATTAGGAATTGTCAAAAAAACTATATTCGCTTATAATGAGACTGAAAAAGAGTTAAATTATAAGAGCCAATTTCAGGGAAGAAAGCGTGGATCATGGAACAGTCTGTTAAAAAGAAAAAGAAATACTGGATATGGAAGATATTAGGCGTATTGCTGCTGCTTTCCCTTATTGCGGCAGTCATTCTGGCAATCTGGCTGGTGCCCAAGGCCCGCCGTCTGCAAAGGGCTCTGACAGCTCAGAATTGTGCGATTAGCGCGCAGGTGTGTCTGAATCCCCAGGCTTTGAGCGCTGACCAGCAGAAGTTCTTGCAGAGCCTGTGCCTGCTGACCGGGCTGGATGAGGCAGACTGGGAGAGACTACAGCTGCAGGGGGGATATGACACAGAAACGGTGGAGCTGAGTGTATATGACGGACAGGATGCCCTGCTCACACGACTGTATTTGACACAGGATTGTCAGGCCATCGACCTGCATGTTATTTATGACAGGGCATATGAACATCTGACGGAGCGGATCGGGCTGCTGTCCCATTTACTGCCCCAGTGGAGCATTGGGGACTATGTGGCATTGCAGCAGCTGCAGTATGCCTTTGGGCTGGAACTTGGAAAATCGGAGTCTGGGAAACCAGAGTATGGAAAATTCCCGGATTTTGAAGCCGGACTGGAACGGCTGCGGTCTAAGCTGTCCCTGCCCATGCTGTGCGGAGCCATATTGGCGGCGGACCAGTGGGATCGGGAAGAACAGAAACTGGTTTACCACATTACAGCTGCTGACAAGCGGCTGGCCCTTGTACAAAAGCTTGCGGAAAAAACGGGGCATACCGGGGAGACAGATTCCTGGCAGTGGCCGGAGGGTGCAGTGTTGGATGTGGTGATCTATCTGGGAGAACCCAAGGTGCGGATGCAGATTACGGGAAACCTGCCGAAAGTAAAACAGCTTGCGGATTGGTCTGTGGAATTAGTCTGGGATGACTATGTCGCCGGAAGCGGAGATATCTCTCTGGTAGACCAGCAGATGCTCAATGATCTGGCAACACTCCTGAGACTTCTGGAAACTCTGCGCGGGCAGTAGGGATGAAAAACGGGACATCCTATGTTAGAATTGGAAGTGAAAGTGATCAATATCAATTTTCCATCAGGGCATAGGATTCTGGAAGAATGTCGTCCGATGTATGAGTATTCTTGGTTTATCCAGCAGATCAAGGACTACCTGAGAGCGGGTTTGAACCGGGATGCCGCAATTACCCAAGCGGTAAAGGATTGTATAGAAGAGGGAATCCTGGTGGAGTTCATGGCGAATCATGGATCGGAGGTGGCGAATATGCTGTATACACAGTGGAATTATGACGAAGCGGTTTCAGTGGAACGAGAAGAAGCATATGAGGATGGCCGTGAGGCAGGCAAGGCTATAGGTATAGCTGAAGGAAGGGCCCAAGGGATGTCCGAGGGCATGATAGAAGGGGAGCGACAGGTTATATATAGTTTTTTGGAACGCCTGGGAGAAATTCCCGAGGACATTCGCGGAGCTATTGAGGACGAGCAGGATCGGGAAAAACTGAAAAAATGGTATATGGCGGCACCTGGTGCCAGAAGTTTTGAGGAATTTCGAGAGGGTATGAACGTGGCAGATAGGTAGTGTGACCGGATCTGAAAAGCAGGAAATCTTTAAAAAGATTATCCTGCTTTTTCTGCGAATGAAAGTGCTTGACATTTTCACCAAGGTAGTTTACACTGACAAATAAGCAATATATTGCATACCGCGAGGAGGATGTAATGACAGCGAGAGAAGTATCACTTCGAATGGAGAAAAGGTATGCATTGTTCGGCTTGTTCTTTGCATTTCATAACCGCTTGCAGGCTGTGGGAGATTCTTTTTATGAGGAGATCACATGCAAGCAGTTTTTTCTGCTGGCCTGCATGAACCTCTATACTGAGGAAGCCCCTACGGCAATGGAACTGGCCGGAACCATGGGGTGTTCCAGACAGAGTGTAAAGGAGATTTTAAACAGTCTCGAGAAAAAAGATTTTGTCTGTCTGCAGGCAGATCCTAAAGACCGAAGGAAGCGGCGTATTTTTTTGACAGAGAAAGCAAAGGCCATGGCAGAGCAATATCGGGAGAAGGAGGCCGTTTTCATGAAACGGCTCTATGCAGATGTGACGGACGTAGATATAGAATGTATCTATGAAGTACTGTCCCATATTGAAAATAATCTTAAGGAGATCAGCGAGACACTGATAGGAGGAGCACATGAAAGTAGTAGTGATATATAATTCCCAGACGGGCTTTACAAAGCGGTACGCTCAGTGGATCGCAGAGGCAGCGGGGGCTGAATGCGTGGAATTGGAGGGAGCAAAAAAGCGCTCCTTTGATGACTATGATGCTATTATCTTTGGAGGATGGGCTTGTGCGGGCGGTATAAGTAAACTAAAGTGGTTCAAGGCTCATATGGACAATTGGAGGGGGAAAAAATTAATCGTCTACTGCGTGGGGGGAAGCCCGGCGGAAGCTCCGGATATTCCTCAGGCGCTGCGGAGCAATTTCAGTGATGCCCAGTGGGAGAAGGTAAAGGTATTCTATCTTCCGGGAGGCTTCAA
Organism: uncultured Lachnospiraceae bacterium; assembly: GCA_947177105.1. Taxonomy (GTDB): domain Bacteria; phylum Bacillota; class Clostridia; order Lachnospirales; family Lachnospiraceae; genus Acetatifactor. The sequence continues at coordinate 18,582 of CAMWTF010000001.1, forward strand.
CTATGAACAGATGCCCTCTGTGTCCAAGATGATGATGAAAGTATTTCTCAAGACTCTGAGGGCCAAAAAGGACAAGACAGAGGAGGAGAAAGTCATGGTGGAGATGATTTCTCACTCTTATGACATCTCTGACAGGAAGTACATTGAACCGATTTTGGAGTGGCTGAAGAGGGGAGAGTAAGAGGGGATTCCCTCTTACTGCTCCTAAACCTTGAACACGGATATTTCCGCTTTAAGGCTGTCCATGTTTTCACCCAGCATATCTGCGGTTTTGCTCAGATTCTCCACATTTTCAAGCAGTTTATCTGCCACATCTTTGACAGTTTCCGCACTGCCTGCCGTTTCCTCAATAATGTTGGATATATTTCTGACTGCCATAACGGCATCGCTGCGCTCGCTGTCCGCCCGCTGGGTTCCCTCCGCGATTTCCCTCAGACCGTCCACCAGTTCATTCATACGCTTTTGCATCCCGCCGAACACAAGAATAACTTTATCCACAGCTTCTGTCTGCAGGGCAACCATCTCTTTCGCCTGATTGGCGCTTTCGACGCTGTTTATGGTCTGGGCGCTGATATACGTTACATTGTCGCTGATTTCTCCTGCGGCTCTGGCTGATTCGTCCGCCAGCTTGCGTATTTCTTCCGCCACCACGGCAAATCCTTTTCCGGCATTTCCTGCCCGGGCGGCCTCAATGGATGCGTTCAGGGACAACAGATTCGTCTGCTCGGAGATGTCCGTGATCATTCCCACAAAGGAATGAATTGCCTCAGACTTTTTGCGCAGAGATTCGATATCGGCTCCCACCTTCTCTGTCATTTGAGTGGTTGCCTCCGCCCGTTCTCCCAAAAGCTGCACAATCTCCATTCCCTGATTAATCATGCCCTCCGTCTCATCTACAAGCTTTTCCACTCTTTCAACGACATGGCTTACATTTTGTATCTCATTGGACAGCACATCTGTCTTGCTCACACATTCCCGGGCATGTTCCGATTGCATAGACATGCCCTCATTGATGCCGGAGACAGCCTGGGTTATGTCCTGGGAATAATTATTGATAACATCGGAGGTTCTTTCCACTTCCCGGGCCGAGTCCTCCAGCTGCCCCGTGGCGTGATTGACCTTCTCCACCAGATTTTTGGTATTAGCTATCATATTTGTGGCGGAACCAGCCAGACTTCTAAACTCATCATGGCTTTTGGCTGTGACCTTTATCGTCAAGTCCCCCCTGGCAACTTCGCCGAGCTTTCTTGAAATATGTTTCATATTATTCTGTATGCCGGAGACAATGATAAGTCCTACCACCAATGCGATTATACATGCCAGAATCACTAAGCTGAAGGTCATATTCTTGATCTCCTGGGCCTGTCCGGTAATAATGGACATAGGCACCAGCGCGCATATCGTTGCCCCTGTCTTCTCGCTTACACTGTAAAGGAAAAGGTATTTTTCTCCCAAATAGTCAATCTGGCGGAAACCTTCCATATTTTCTTCCGCATTTATCTCCGCAAAAAAGTCCTGTTCAAAAAATACGTTCTCGCTTTCCGCCAACCTGCTGTCCTGTCCCTCGGCCAGTTTCTCGTTGACCAACTCCCGGCCGCCCGGAGTGACAAATCCCAGAATGCTTCCCTCGCCCAGATCCATGCCAGCGATGAACTCCTCAATAGCGGCTGACGAGACATCGATCACGACACAGGCTTTATTGGCTTGAGATTGAATCTGATAGGCCAGAATATATTGATCTGACTTTGAGTTCAGCTTCAGCTGCTCGTCCAGCAGGGGATGGCTGTCAATCCAACTCACTACACTCTTCCCATTGGACGGAACGGATTCCACATAAGCCTTGTAAAAACCATCTGTATTGGTGTTGGCGCTGGTGGAGATCATATAAATCCCCTCCATCGTAATAATATGTATATTGCTGATAAAGCTGTTTCCGGCCCGGGCCGCCGTAATCTCCTTTTTATAGGAATCCCTCAACTGAGACATCTCGTAGGGATCATCCGTACTCAATCCCAGGAAATATCTTGATAAATCGCTGTTAAAAGCATATTTCAGGGCCTCGGAACTGATGAAGGTACAACTCATATCAATATATTCCGTTGCCATATGTATTGCCTGCATTGTGGAATCCTGGTATTTGTCGTTCATGCCCCGGGCGGCTTTCTGATAGGAGGACACTCCAATTATAATCATAAATACAATGGGCACAATGAAGCAGAACATCACCTTGTTTCGAATCCCCATAACCATAAATCTTTGCTTACTGTTCTTATCGTCCCTGTTCTTCTGCATTGTCGGCACTCCTGTTTGAGAATAAATGTTATTTTGCGGCAGATATTCATCCTATTTCTTCATATCAAAATTATATATAATATCTAAAAATTTTGAAATACATTTACTGATAAATGGTCAAAAAGCATAACAAAGTGAATAAAATTGCACAGTATCTGATTGCTGCATCCAGTTTAAACCGTTGAAAAATAAATTATGAAAAGTATGTGTCTTTGGGAAAGAAAGGATGGAGCAATCTTCGTCCTGCAAAGATATTGAAAAAACATAAATATTGGAATATAATGAAAGAAATTTAAACGGTTCGCATGGAACTGTATATACAATATCTGCGGCTGCCAGGATGCAGGGCAGCTTTTAATCAATGCGAGGAAAGGGCGAGGATCATGGAAAAGCAGAAACTATTGCGGCCTCCTGTGGAGGTACGATACCGGGAGGAACTTGAGGCGCTGAGAGCGACGGACAGTGGGAAGAGGCCGGAAAACTGGCTGCTTTCCCCCAGGGCGGTGCGCACATTCATCCTGGGCAGCAAAACTCCCATCGAGTATGAGGGCGGCGCTGTCACCATAGGAAAAAAATACTTCGGCAACGATGCTTTGGTAGAGAGATGCATCATCACTCTGGCGGGTAACCGGGGGCTGATGCTGGTGGGGGAGCCGGGCACGGCCAAAACCATGCTGTCAGAGCTTCTGTCCGCCGCCATCAGCGGCGTCAGCACCAACACCATACAGGGGACGGCGGGCACCACGGAAGATATGATCAAGTACTCCTGGAACTACGCGCTGCTGCTGGCTAAAGGTCCCAGCCGGGAGGCACTGGTGCCCTCGCCATTGTATGTAGGCATGGAACAGGGGCTTCTGACACGCTTTGAGGAGATTACCCGTACTCCTGCGGAAGTGCAGGACAGCCTGATCAGTGTGCTCAGCGACAAGGTGCTGAATGTGCCGGAACTGGGAGATGAGGGCATTCTTTTTGCCCGCCCCGGCTTCAATGTGATCGGCACGGCCAACACCCGTGACAAGGGCGTGAATGAGATGAGTTCCGCTCTGAAGCGCCGCTTTAACTTTGAGACTGTCATGCCGGTGCGGGAAGTGGCGCTGGAAAAGCAGATTATTTTAAACGAGGTTCGCAGTCTGGCGGCGGAGAGCCATATTGACATGCCTGTGGACGAGGATGTGGCACAGCTGCTGGCCACTACATACCATGAACTGCGGGAGGGAGTATCCTCCATGGGCCACCGCATTGACAGTCCCAGCGCCGTGATGAGCACCGCGGAGGCGGTGTCCGTGTATTACCAGACCATGATCGGCGGGTATTACTACGGGGACGAGAGCATGGATGTGGACAGTCTGGTGCAGAACCTGGTGGGCGCCCTCTCTAAGGAGAACAAGGAGGATCTGGGCCGGGTAAAAGACTATTTTAACACGGTGATTAAAGACAAGGCGAGCAAGGACGGTGGCTTATGGAAACAATACTACGAAGCCAGGAAATGGCTGAAATAAAGCTGCTTCCCGTGCGGCACCACAGCCCGGCCTGCGCCCGGCAGGTGCAGCGCGTGATTGAAGAGTGGCAGCCCCGGGCCGTGCTAATCGAGGGACCGGATACGGCTTGTCCCCTGATACCGGCTATGATAGACCCTGCTACCAAGGCCCCCTTTGCCGTGTATTATTCCTATGACGATACCGCAGGGGCAGTGTCGGAGGACAAGGAGAAATATCGCTGCTATTACCCCTTTCTGGACTATTCCCCGGAACTGACGGCATTGCGGACGGGCAGCGCCCAGGGGGCGCAGGTGGCCTTTATCGATCTGCCCTACGGCGATATCCTGGCGGCATCCCAGGAGGGCAAGGGTATGCGTCAGGAGGGGGATAAGAGCAATTACAATGATGATTACCTGTTATCCCGCAACGACTATTTGCAGCGCCTGTGTGAAAAGACCGGGCTGCGCAGTTTCGATGAATTTTGGGAGAAATACTTTGAGTTAGAGGGGCTGGAGCAGGACGGCGAAACCTGGTTTGGGAATTTGCTGACTTACTGCAGCCAGGCCAGGGAAAGCACACCCCCAGAGCAGCTGCAGGAAGAGGGCTGCCTGGCCAGGGAAGCCTATATGACGGAAAAAATTCTGGACAAAGCCAGGGAACTGGCAGGGGAGACCAAGCCAGAGCAAAAAGCAGTGGTACCTGCGGGGGAGCAAAAGGAGAACCGCATTTTGGTGGTGACGGGCGGCTTTCACACGCCGGCTCTGGCACAGCGGCTGAGGGAATCTGTATTGGCGGATTTGCCTGAAAAGCTGGTGGGCGCCAAGGATCAGGGCGTTTACCTGATGCCTTATTCCATGGAGGCGGCGGACGCGCTGAACGGCTATGCCAGCGGCATGCCTTTTCCGGGTTTTTATCAGGAGATATGGGAGCATGTGCAGGAGGCGGCTCGAGATCATTCTGATAAGGAACATCCTGCACAGGAAGAACTGACACGCATGGCGCTTCCATATTCCAGGGCTGTGCTGGATATGATCGTTGCCACGGGCAAGGCCGTGCGCCGGGCGGAGGGCAGCGCTTCCACCTATGACGAGATCTGCGCCTGTTCCATGGTGGAGGGGGCGCAGGTGGCCTTTATCGATCTGCCCTACGGCGATATCCTGGCGGCATCCCAGGAGGGCAAGGGTATGCGTCAGGAGGGGGATAAGAGCAATTACAATGATGATTACCTGTTATCCCGCAACGACTATTTGCAGCGCCTGTGTGAAAAGACCGGGCTGCGCAGTTTCGATGAATTTTGGGAGAAATACTTTGAGTTAGAGGGGCTGGAGCAGGACGGCGAAACCTGGTTTGGGAATTTGCTGACTTACTGCAGCCAGGCCAGGGAAAGCACACCCCCAGAGCAGCTGCAGGAAGAGGGCTGCCTGGCCAGGGAAGCCTATATGACGGAAAAAATTCTGGACAAAGCCAGGGAACTGGCAGGGGAGACCAAGCCAGAGCAAAAAGCAGTGGTACCTGCGGGGGAGCAAAAGGAGAACCGCATTTTGGTGGTGACGGGCGGCTTTCACACGCCGGCTCTGGCACAGCGGCTGAGGGAATCTGTATTGGCGGATTTGCCTGAAAAGCTGGTGGGCGCCAAGGATCAGGGCGTTTACCTGATGCCTTATTCCATGGAGGCGGCGGACGCGCTGAACGGCTATGCCAGCGGCATGCCTTTTCCGGGTTTTTATCAGGAGATATGGGAGCATGTGCAGGAGGCGGCTCGAGATCATTCTGATAAGGAACATCCTGCACAGGAAGAACTGACACGCATGGCGCTTCCATATTCCAGGGCTGTGCTGGATATGATCGTTGCCACGGGCAAGGCCGTGCGCCGGGCGGAGGGCAGCGCTTCCACCTATGACGAGATCTGCGCCTGTTCCATGGTGGAGGGGCTGTCGGCTCTGCGGGGAAAGCCCCAGCCGGGGGCATATGAATTGCAGGATGCGGTGCTGGCCTGTTTCGTAAAGGGAGAATACAATCTGGCCACCGACGAGCCCATGCGGCTGCTGCGGCGGCAGATGACGGGAAAGCGTGTGGGCGAGTTGTGTCCAAACGCGGGGGAACCCCCTGTGCTGCAGGACTTTCGGGCTCAGTGCAAACGCTATGGACTGCAGACTTCCACAACGCTGGAAAATGAAGTGACGCTCTCCGTTTTCAGCAAAAAAAAGCACCGGCAGATGAGCATGTTTTTTCATCGTCTGCTGTTTTTGCAGGCTTCCTATGCCCGGCGGGTGAAAGGGCCCAATCTGCAGACGGGCCGGGATCGGAATCTGATGCGGGAGATCTGGAAATACAAATGGAATGCCCAGGTTATGGCGGCTCTGATTGATGCCTCGGTGTATGGCGGATCCGTGGAGGATGCAGCCAAGGGGCTGTTGTCCGAGCGGCTGAAAAAGGCAGTATATGCCCGGGAGGGCGCATTGCTGCTCACCCAGGTGCTGGAGATGGGCCTGGAGGGCCAGCTGGAGCCGGTATACGGCAGACTGCAGGAACTGCTCATGTCGGATACGGATTTTTACTCCCTGGCGGAGGCGTTACGATCGCTGACCATGGTGCAGCAGCTGCGCTGGCTCTATGGTTCCGAGTTGGATACCCAGGGGATGATACGCACCTGTGTCCGCAGGCTCCTGGGGCTTTTGCCGGGGATGGCGCGGGTCAAGGAAGAGGATATGAGCCGATGTATGGAGGCGATGAAGCTGCTGTATCAGGTCATCGGCAGGATGGAGCGTGAGGAATCGCAGGAGCGGGAGAATCCCGGCGAGGAATCCTTACATGAGGGAAATGCGGACGGGGATAGGGAAGATGCGGAGGATTGGCAGACGTATGATACCCTTCTGGGCAGTTTCTTCAATGCGCTGCTTGCCATGGATCGGGACAATGAGATTCAGGCCGGCGTTCACGGCTGCATCCACGGGCTGCTGTACGGCGGCGGTCGGGAGAGTGTGACAGCAATCGAGCAAGTGTGCAGAGGGTATCTGACAGGCACCAGGGAGCAGCTGCTGAAAACGGCCATGTTTTTCCGTGGTTTGTTCTATGGAGCCAAGGATCTGGTGTTTGTGGGGGACACTTTCCTGCGGATGCTGGATGAATTTCTGACCCAGATTGGGCAGGAGGATTTCATGCAATTGCTGCCGGAACTGCACATGGCATTCACTTACTTTACTCCGGCGGAGACGGACCGGATCGCGCAGTCCGCGGCAGGCTTCCACGGCAAGAGCCGCAGTCAGCTGCAGGAGCAGCAGGCGGTTCCCGAGGCATGGTATCTTTACGGGCGGGAACTGGAGAAGTTCGCCCTGGAGGAAATATATGGATGAAGGACAGGTTTTAAACAGATGGCGGCTGGTGCTGGGGAAATATGCCTCCGGGCAGATTTCCTACAGCGGCGGCGGTGTGAACTATATGGGCATGGAGGAGGTGCTGGATTATCTGTACTCCCGTGAGTACGGGGAGGAGCAGGAGATCCGGCAGGACCGTCGGGGAGGCAGCGAAGGCTCCCAACTGACCGTGCCTAAGTGGCTCCATGAGATGAAGAAGCTTTTTCCCAAAGAGACTGTGGAGATCATGGAGCGCCACGCCCTGGAAAAATATGAGATGACGGAGCTTTTGACGGACCCGGAAGTACTGCGGCGGTTGGAGCCCAACCGGGAACTGCTTAAGACCATCATGGGGCTGAAACATATGATGAAAGGCGAAGTGCTGCAGCTGGCCAGGGAGATTGTGCGCAAGGTGGCGCAGGAGATTATGGAAAAGCTTGAGCAGGATGTGCGCCGGGCATTGCAGGGCCGCCTGGATCGCACCAGCGGCAGTCCCGTTCGGAGTTTGCGCAATTTGGATATACAGAAAACCATACGAAAAAATTTGCAGCATTACGACCAGGACCGTGAGCAGCTGATACTACAGCAGGTATATTTCCATTCCCGGGTAAAGCGGTATCACCAGTGGCGGGTGGTGATCTGCGTGGACGAGAGCGGTTCCATGCTGGATTCCGTGATCCACAGCGCCATCATGGCGGGGATATTTGCCAGGCTTCCCATGCTGGATACCCGGCTGGTGATCTTTGACACCAATGTGGTGGATCTCAGCGGCCACGTGGAGGACCCGGTGGAGACGCTGATGAGTGTGCAGCTGGGGGGCGGCACCAACATAGCAGGGGCGCTGAGTTACTGTGAGACGCTGATTGAAAATCCCCACAGGACCTTGGTGGTGCTGATCTCGGACCTGTATGAGGGCGGCGGTTATCACAACCTGTACAGCGTCAGCCGCAGCATCATCGAGAGCGGGGCCCGGCTGATTGCGCTGACGGCCCTGGATATGACGGCAACCCCAAACTATGACCGGCATGCGGCGGCCCAGCTGGCTCAGATGGGCGCTTTTGTGGGAGCCATGACCCCAGAGCAGCTGGCGGAGCATGTGGCGGATATGGTGGGATAATATTATACTACATAACGCTGGAATTTACCGTACTGCATTGGTTAAACGTATATGGCTGGCGTTATGTAGTCAGGTTGCTCGGAAATTTTAACTGTTAGGCAGTATAAATAAAGTAATAGGTATAAGCGGATGATGGATTGGAGACAGAGCCTGGCGGGTGTTGACGAGGATTACCTGGTGGGCATCAGCAACAAAGGGATTGTAAAAAGGGCATATAAGGATCTGGAGGCAGCAGGCAGCGAGGCCCAGGCGGCAGCAGAGCTGGACTGGAGCGCCCAGGAACTGACAGTGGCGGCAGGGGGAGAAACTGTGACCATACGGTTTCCGCTGGCGGAGAGCCGGTGCAGCTGTCCCTCCCGCAGCATTTGCCGTCATGTGGTCATGGCCATTCTGCTGGCCCGGCAGGCGGCCAGCGGGAAAGAGGGGGCGGAAAAATCTGAAAAGACCGGCTGTGGCGGCATGGAGGCTGTCTTGGCAGAGCGTGGCGGTGATGCTCCACAGGACAAGGAAAAGACGAAGGGCGGTGTCCCCCGTAGGGAAGAACATGATGAGGATAGCAGCGGCGATCTGGGACAGCTGGTATGGCAGGAAATCCAGGCACAGCCCAGGAAACCTCTGCTGCGGGCCCTGGGCAGCAGGGGGCTGCGGCGGCTGGTCACAGCCATGGAGGCGGAGAATATGCCCCAGGTGGAGCGCGGCAGCGTGGTGCGCATGCAGCTGCCGGGGCAGGATATGACGGTGAAACTTCTGTCTCCTCTGGAATACAGCACCTGCACCTGTCATAAGAAAGAAATGTGCAGCCACAAGGCGGAGGCTATTCTGTGGTGTCAATATCTGGAAAAAAAGCTTACAGTTCGGGAACTGGCGGAAGAACTGGAACAGGAGCCCGCTTTTGACCTGCAGGAGCTGCGGGATACGGCGGGGCAGGTGGGGGACTGCCTGGAGCATCTGCTGGAGACAGGGCTTGCAAGGAGCGGTGTGGAGCAGGCGCAGGAGCTGGAACGTCTGGCCATTCTCTGCCATAATGCGGGTTTGCCGGGCTGGGAGGGAGATATCCGGGCACTGGCGGAGGGCTACGAGAAATACCTGCGCCGGGCGGCAGGACAGACCATGGAGAAGCTGGCCAGCCAGCTGCAAAGGTTATACGGCAAGACGGCGCAGCTTGGAATGCTGGTAGACGAGGAGTTGTCCAAGGAGGGGAATCCATCTGTTTCCAATGGGGAGCAGCATAAGCGGATGCATCCCCAGACGTCAGACACCACCCCGAGGCCCACAAGGAGTACGACTACCCGGATCCAGGAATTGGCCGGGGAATTTCGCGCGGAATACCTACCGGTGGGAGATTTGGAACTGACGGGGATTACGGTGGAGCATTTTGTCAGCGATTCCGGCTACGAGGGTGATACCGTGTATTTTCTGGAGATGGCTACAGGAACCTGGTATACCTACACCAACGCCCGGCCCACCTTTTATGAGGGCAAAAAGAGGAGGGGATATCAGGAAAAGGCTCCCGCCCCCTGGGGCGTTCCTCTGTCCCTGGAGGGCCTGGCCAGTGTGCGGCTGCAGCTGCGGGGAGCAAAATGCGATGCCGGAGGGCGGCTGTCTTCCACCCAGGAGACCAGGGGAGAGATCCTTGGAAAAAGCGAACTGACGGCGGCGAAGCTGGAGGGCTGGTATTATCGGGAGTATGGCAGGCTTTTTGCGGAGCAGATCCCGAAACCGGCAGGGGACCGCGGCGGTCATCCCAGTCTGGTGTTCGTGCAGGCGGCACGTTTTGAACAGGGGCGATTCAATGAGATCACCCAGAAGCTGGAACTGCCTATATGGGATGAGGAAGATCGCCGGGTGTTGGTGGAGCTGCCTTATTCCAAACGGGATGAGGCTTCCATCCGCTATTTGGAACGTCTGAAGAAAAAACAGCAGCCCTGTTTTTTGGGTAAGGTTTATCTGCAAGGCAGTCAGATCTGCCTATACCCGGTGGATCTGCTGGAACGCCGGGAACTGGCGGAGGCGGAGGAATCCGTTTTTCCGGAAGAAAGCGGCGGCATTGAAAACGAATCCGTCCCAAGGACGGCAAGTCCTGGCACTGCCGGAAGGGGAGAACATGACAGGGAAGCCTGCCAGGCCCTGCAGAGCTACCTGGAGGATATCGGCTGGCTGCTTCAGGAGATATACCAGGTGGGGAGCGCCACAGTGCAGGACAGCACATTGGAAGCATTGCGGAGCGCGGAGAAACAGGGGGCGGGTTATGGCATGGAAACCCTGGCGGACTGGCTGCGGCAGTTGGAGGAACAGCTGTCCCAATCCCGCCACCGTCTCACACACCAGCCCTCGGATATCATGGATGTATTTTGCAGATTATGGCAGTATGTGCAGCTGTGCCGCCAGCAGACAGCCTATGACATGGCGAGCCTGATTTACCAGGGGATATAGCGACAGAGGATGATGAAGCGTATATGCCTTCTGCAAAGGTGGAATACCAGACAGGCGGCAGGGCAGGAGAGGCGACATGATAAAGGTGGAGAAACAGAAATACACCACGCAGTCAGAACAACTCATGGCAGTATTGGAGCAGCTGCAGCTTAGCCGCATGGAACGAAGAATCGCGGAGAGTTATCTGAGAGGAGAAACCGGAAAAGAGACTCTGCGCGGCCTTAGCTTTCGAAATATGACACAAGTGTCGAGCAGCTTCAGGAATCTGGCGTTTAAATTAATGGAATCCTATTGCGTTAACAAGCAGTATGAGGAGGCAGGCAGGTACTTTAACTTACTTTATGCATTGGGCGCCTGCACCTGCGGAGAGTGTATTCATATCGATTATCGTTTTATTACCGCCGTAAAGGGCGGACGCGTACAAGTGGACCAAAGCCATATACTGGCGGTCTGTGCCTACCGCGAAGTCCCCAGGATGGGGTTTTCCGGGGAGATAGGCTATTTGTGCGCCTTTGATCTGGAGGACCTGGGAGAAGGGATTGACTATGATATACAGGTGGTGCGGCAGGCTCTGAGAGAGTTTCGGGGCAATTTTTGGGACGTGAGGATCATGCTGTACACTCTATATTTTTATCTGCGCAGCAGCAGAGCGGATCTGAAGGCGGGAGAATCCCCGTGGGATTGCCCTGAGATGCTGCGGGGGCGTAATAAAGAGAGAATGGTACATATTGCCCGACGTCCTGCCCACAAAAAAAATGCCGGTTATATGGGCAACATAGGGTCCCCCTGCCTGGACGGCACAGATAAGGCGCTTCTTCGAGAATATGAGGACATACTGGTGGGCGCGTTGGGACAGATTTTCAGGCCGGATGCCTCCAGGGATATGACCTTTCGCGACATACAAGGACGGATACGCCGGGGGGAGCCTTTGGGCAGTCAGCTTGGAAGGCTTTGCAAAAGACCCGTCAATGATGCGATCTTTGCGCTGATATGCGGCAGCGCCTATGCCAATTACCGGGTTTCCGGGCAGCTGCGCAGCATAGTAAGGGTCTGCGGCGCGGCGGCGCCGGAAGAACTGCTGTATATCATTCATGCCATAAAGGGGTTTGCGGGTATCGACGACGGATTGGATGATCTTTTTGGCATTCCTGGCAGCGTTTCCATCAACTGGGTTATAGAGTGGATTAAGGAGGGGCTTGCTTACAGAACAATGGTGGACATGGATGCGGCAAATGCGCTGTTTCGGTCACAGCTGCAAAAGTATCCCGCCCTCTATCTGGATATTTACAGAAAGACCGATTATTTTGTGGCCTATGATATGGAGCGGATCATTAAGGAACAGGACCCCGATACCTATTGGCGGGAGACGATGTCTCAAAAAGCCGGGCGTAAAAACCAGGTGCTGGATTTCTTGACCAAGAATGGGACGCGCCTCCCGGAGACCAGAGAATATCTGGAGGGCAGATGGGAACTGCCTGCGTTTTATACCCTCAAGGGGCAGTTGGGGGGTGAGCACAAAGATTCCCATAATGCCAGAAAAGCCCTGGAACTATATGACCAGGCTTACCATGAGGAGGATTTTTATGTCCGCTGTCTGGCCTATATGGCGCTGCGGGGAGTCGGCGGTTTTTTTGGCTGCGTCAGGTTTGAGAAAGTCATGCCCATGCAGGAGATGCTCCGGCGCACGTTCGCAGGTCTGACACAGGCAGGAGTGGGTCTGGCAGATCAGCTTGAGGTTGCCTATATGATGGAGGCCGACGCATACAGGGAAGATGACAAGCAGAAGCTCACCCAGGGCTGTATTTCTATTTTTCAGCAATATCTGGCGGAGCGCACCGGAGAGACCATGGACGCGTTTACCGCGCAGGGGTCCTATGGCCGGTATTTTGCCCTGTTGGTATACAGCCGGGAGGCCAGGCTGGAGATCATGGAGGAGAACCGGGAGGTCTGCGCCGCCGTGGCGCAGGAGTACGCAAAAGGCAAGGACGCCTGGATGGAGCAGATCCTGTCCTACAGTTTGGACAATTCCTGGACGGTCAGGCGTGAGTTGGAGCGGATACTGACGGATCGCCCCGGCTGGCGCCCTCGGATCACTGAGCTGCTCTCCGCTCCCAAGGCGGCCCAGCGGGAAATAGCTGTTTTAGTGCTGTCCAGGTGGAATACCTCAGAGGACCGGGCGGCCCTGTGGCGCTTGTGGGAGAGGGAGAAAAACAATAGAGTCAGGTCCCTGCTGGAAGAGGTGCTGGATCAGGCAGACGAGGAAGCAAAGGAAGGTGAACCGGGCAATAGCAGCCTGGCAATGGAAAGGAAAGAACTGGTAAAAGAGCTTCACAAGGGCGGCAGGAAGCGCAGCCTGGCCTGGGCCTATGAAAGTCCTTTCAGTCCGGTACACAGAACCAACGGGGGGCTGGCCCCGGAGGAGTACCTGCAGGCCCTGCTGCTGTGCTACAGTTCCACGGTAAAGCACGGGCTAAACGCGGACGCCGCCCTGCTGGCAGAGGGCCTGGACGCCCAGGAGTTGGCGGTCTATGTGGGGGAACTTTACGATAAATGGCTGGCGGCCGGCGCGGAGGTCAAAAAGCGGTGGGTTCTGTACGCCGCCGCCATCCACGGCGGAAAAGCCATAGTCGAAAAAGTAAGCCGCCAGATCCGGCAGTGGTCCGGGGAAGGCAGGGACGGCTTGGCGGAGGCAGCGGCGCAGGCCCTGGCGCTGAATCCCCATTATAAGGGATCACAGAACAATTAATCGAGGAGGAGTAGTATGTTACGTGCGGATAATTCACAGGCAAACAAGGTGCTGAGCGCCCTGGAGGAACTGGGGCTGGGTGAGGGCGAGACAGAGATCGCCAGAGAGTATCTGGACGGGGAGGCGGGAGAGGAGGTCCTGGCCGGACTGACCCACAGGAATATGACCTCTTATTTTGCCGTCAAATATAGAGTATTTCAGGAATTTTTTACATCCTGTTTGAAAAAGAAACAATATGGGAAGGCTTCCAGAACTTTTCGTCTGTTATATGCCATAGGTTCCTATAGCTGCTGTGACTGCTTTGAAAATCCGGACACTTTTATGGATGCTGTGGAAAAGGGATGTATGGACATAGACTGGGAAAAGGCTGTGGCTGTTGCCGCCCAGCACACTTTTCTGCAGGTTTACCGGCTGGCTTCCAATTATAAAGCCTATTTACTCACCACCAGGCGGTTGGAGCGTCTGGCGGAATTTGCGGACAGGAATCCGGAAATCATACTGCGGGCCTGGAAAGAGTTTGACGATGAGCAGTTTAACGGCCGCATCCTGTTGATGGCGCTGTATTTCTATCTGCGTTATGACAGGGAGGGGCAGGCTGTGAGCGGGTTTTCGGCGGGGCAGGACGGAAAGCCGGAAGAGAAGCTTAAATCGGAGGAGGGGATTCGGGGTTCCGCAGAGGATCAGGCACTGCTGGAAG
>CAMWTF010000002.1 GCA_947177105.1 uncultured Lachnospiraceae bacterium
TAGAGCACCTGACTCTTAATCAGGGTGTCCAGGGTTCGAGCCCCTGGCGGTGCATTGAAGTCCTGGGATTCGCATAATTAGCGGGTTGTGGGGCTTTTTTTTGCGCAGAAAAACGGGGCTGTCTGAAAAAATCAGATTTCCCCGTTCATGATGCCGTCAAGGTGAGATATGCATCCCTGACTTGACAGTATTTCGTTTGCCATGTGGAGATAACGCCGTGTGGTCTCTATGTCCTCATGGCCCATGAGGTACATAAGCCGGTATATGTCCACCTGGCCATGGGTGCGGTACTGGTCAAGGCAGTAGTTCGTTGCGAAGTTGTGCCGGAGCTTGTGAGAGGACAGTTCAAAGGGCAGGGTATCGGCCAGGCGGGAGACGAACAGTTTCACGGCATTGCATGTGAGCGGCTGACCACGGCGGTTCACGAACACTGCCGTATCCGAGTACGGGCATAGAGAGAGATATTCCAGCATGAAGTGCCTGGTAAGCTGTCCCAGGGGAACCGTGCGGTCTTTGTCACCCTTGCCCCTTACCGTCATGCGGTTTGCGGTTAATGAGATGCCTGCTCTCTGGAGGGTGAATTTATAGAGGTTCTGCCATGACCATACAAGAGACTTTCGACAATGTCCCTGCGCAAGGTGGCGGGCAGTAACGGCGGTATCTATGGCAGTGCGAAGAACTGCAATTTCCTGGTCTATCTCTTCCAGTTCCTGGGCATACTCTGGTTTCCAGGACGCACCGGAATGCATGATTATGAACATGCGGCGGTCTGTCAGTTGTAGGTATCGTGTCACCTGCTCTTCACTAAGGGTTATCAACTTATCACTCATTGTTACATCCTCCTATACTCATTCTGAATCAGGCTCTGGTGTGGGGCGGCCCGCCAACCCCCGGCGGACCAGCCGCACGGGGGCCCTGGCGGGGCCGTCCTCAATCCCATAGCCTTGTACATTGGTTCCTGGTGCCCTACTGGACGTTGAAGAATATGTCTACCAGATAGCGCATACAAAACGTTTCCAGAAACAACATAGCACCCATAAAACCATCACTATTAAGGCCATCCAGTCCCAGCGGTTCGGGCGTTTGTTGCAGTATGTCATATATTCTAAGCACCTCCTTGCACTCCGCAATCACTTCGACAGGGGACATAAAAGGCCAGCGTTCATAAAGAGCCTGGTAATCGTAGTTCTGTGCCGCTTCTACTTTTAAGCGTTTAGAACAAGAGCTAGGTTTTGGAAACGGAACATTAAGAAAATGGGAAAACCAAAATCCAAGTTATGATAAAGTCGTAGCAGTAGCTAATAAGCTAAAAGTTTCACTCAATTGGTTGATTCTGGGAAAAGAATCTGAAGACCTCACTCCAGAGGAGCAGCAGCTAATAGATCTATACCGTCAGGCGGACGATCGGGGAAAGCGGAGCATCCTTAGACTGGCCCAAGATGAAGCCCGGGAACTCGAATCATCAACTTCTGGGATTGGATCCACCGGAACCGATAGTTAGTTGTAACACAAACCACCTGCAGAAGTACGCTGCAGCATGAACTTGTAGCACAAAGTTACTTGACGAATATGGAGAAGAATGCTATAGTAAGCATGGAGAAAGAAATTATACAGCATTGTGTAACACATCAACAGCAAAAAGAAAGCCCCGGGAGTGCATTCCCGGGGTTTTCTCTGTAACTGTGCTGACTGTTGCTTATTCATCTCCATCCAGCCACTTGCATATGTAGTGTGAAACCACATTTGCTACGATGGAGAAAAGGAAATTAAAGAAATACAGCATTGTGTTCACCTCCTTCCTGCTGGAAAGAGTCAACAGCAAAGCTATTATAGCATACCATTCCGGGGAAGTACATCAAAACTTGACAGGATATGCTAAGAAGTAAGGGGGAAGTTGTGCCACAAGTAGACACGCAGCGGGCCGGATCAGAGTAGATCAGAATGAACTTGTGCCACAAAAAACAGGTCTAGACACCTTTACTCTTAATCAGGGTGTCCAGGGTTCGAGCCCCTGGCGGTACATTGAAGTCCTGGGATTCGCATAATTAGCGGGTTGTGGGGCTTTTTTTGCGTGTAAAAAGTCTGTGCCTGCTGGACACCCTGATTCGCGAAAAAGGTGTCTAAGGCAGTACCCGGAAGAAGATAGGGTCCAGTTTGTACACCGGTATGCCCAGCATCCGGTACTGGGCGGCCAGGGAAGAGTAGTTCTTGGTGACGGTGTAGTCGTAGTGTCCCAGGAGCACCCGAAGGAACTCCAGGTTGCCGCCGTCCATCAGGTAGCTGGTTGCAAAGGTGTGCCGGAGCAGATGGGCATGGAGGCGGGTGATGCCGCTTTCTGCCTTCAGGTCCGAAAAAATCTGTTTCAGGGCGTTTTCGCTCAATGGGGCATTGTCTCTCAGTCCGTGGAAGATCACTCCGCTGCGACGCTGCTCCAGGAACTGATAGGAGCTGATAGCATCCAGGAGAAAGTCGGGGATCATGGTTATGCGGCTTTTGCATTCCTTGCTTACGTAGATATGGAGCAGGTTATGGGCCGGATCCAGGTGTTCAAAGCACAGGGAGCGGACTTCCTGACTGCGCAGGCCGCAGTCCAGCATCAGGTGAACAATGCAGTAGTTGCGGATGCCTTTTATGGTCTTTTTGTCAAAGCAGGAATCCAGGAGCGGCACTTCCTCTTCCAGAAGGGGCTGCCTGGGCAGGGAGTCGTCCTTTGGGAGTTTTACTTTCTTCAGGTAGTCCTAGCATAGATCCTCTTCATAACAATAGGCCAGAAATGCCTTGATGCTCCGGGCGCAGCTGCGTATGGTGACGTTTTTGCAGGAGCTTTTAGAGCGCAGGTACAGGATATAGTTGGTAAAAATATTATCAGAAGAAGGAAACTGCTCAAAGCCGATCTGCTCTATAGGACCATAGGTATTCGAGAGCCAGCGCAGGAAAAGGTCCAGGTGCATGGTGTAGGTGCGGATGGTCTTATCCGCGCAGTAAACCATGCGGTCAGCGATAAACCGGTCAAAACACTGTCTAATCGTCATCTGAGGCACCTCCCTCTTGACTATGGCGCATTAACGGAATTGGCAGAAATATCAAAAAATAACATAGGTAATTATAAAAATGGTCAAATACCAAACGCAACCACATTATATAAACTATCCCAAATACTTGGGGTAAGTATGGAATATATGCTTGCTGGTAAAGAAGCTGCTGACCTCACCTCAGAGGAGCAACAGTTAGTTGATCTATACCGTAAGGCGGACGTTCGGGGAAAGCGGAGCATCCTTAGACTGGCCCAAGATGAAGCCCGGGAACTCGAATCATCAACCTCTGGGATTGGATCCACCGGCACAGATAGCTAGTTGTGGGACAAACCATCTGCAGGTGTATGCTGCAGCATGAACTTGTAGCACAAATTTGCTTGACGGGAACTTTAAAGGATGTTATAGTAAGCATGTAGAGATAAGACGTTGTGATAAGAGGTCCAAACGTCAACAGCAATAAACCCCGGGAGCCGCATTCCCGGGGTTTTCCTGTGTAACAGTGCTGACTGTTGCTTATTCATCTCCATCCAGCCACTTGCAAATGTAATGAGATATTACATTTGCTATGATAGAGATAAAAAAACTATAAGAGGTCCAAAACGCTCACCTCCTTCCTTCTGGAAAGAGTCAACAGCAAAGCTATTATAGCATACCATTTCCGGGGAAGTAGATCAAAACTTGACAGGATATGCTAAGAAGTAAGGGGGAAGTTGTGCCACAAGTAGACATGCAGCGGGCTGGATAGGATTGGCCAGTGAACCATGCAGATAAATTTTTTATTAAATCATAAAAACAGGTTTCCAGTAAGTCTCTATCCATGCTATAATGAACAAAACGCTCTTTAATTCACAGTTTTAAATCCCTTAAAAGTATAACACTGATTGTCACATAATGCAGAGAGGAGAGAGATTTTGAACCCTAAATTAAGAGAGAAAACCATGGAATCCCTTTCGGCAGTTCTTCCGATCACCGGAATTGTGTTGTTGATCAGCATTTTCCTGGTGCCAATGGAACTGGGAAGTCTGGTCATGTTTGTGGTTGGAGCTATCATGCTGATTCTGGGAATGGGATTTTTCCAGCTGGGGGCGGAGATGTCCATGACCCCCATCGGGGAGGGGATCGGCGTTCAGATATCCAAGACGCGCAAAGTGTTGTTTGTGCTGCTCATAGGCTTTGTCATGGGGGCGATCATCACCATATCCGAACCGGACTTGCAGGTGCTGGCGGAGCAGGTGCCCTCCGTGCCCAACCAGGTGTTGATTTTGACCGTTGCCGTGGGAGTGGGGTTATTCCTGGCAATGGCTATTGTGCGAATTAAGTTCCAGATTGACCTGTCCAAGATGCTGATTATCCTATATGGCCTGTTGATTGGAGCCTCCTTTCTGGTGCCCAAGGAGTTTATGGCAGTGGCCTTTGATTCCGGCGGCGTCACCACCGGGCCTATGACGGTTCCTTTTATCATGGCCATGGGTATTGGCCTTGCCTCCCGGCGGACAGATAAAAATTCAGCCAGTGACAGTTTCGGCCTGGTGGCATTATCAAGTATCGGCCCCATCCTGGCGGTGCTGGTGCTGGGATGCTTTTATAAACCCACCGAGGCGGTATATTCTCTTGGCGATGTGGCCACTGTGGCGACGACAAGGGATGTGGTCAGGGTTTTCGGCGGCAGTATTCCAACTTATGCCCGTGAAGTTCTTGTCTCGCTTCTTCCGATTGCCGCCGTATTTGTCATTTTCCAGCTGCTCACCCGCCGCTATCACAGGAGACAGTTAAAGCGTATCGCTGTGGGCTTAGTCTATACATATGTGGGCCTGGTGTTGTTTCTCTGCGGGGTGAACGTAGGCTTTGCCCCTGTGGGTTCCTTTCTGGGAAAAGAGCTGGCATCGCTGGTGTTCAATTGGATACTTATCCCCATCGGCATGCTGATTGGGTACTACATAGTGAAAGCGGAGCCTGCCATTCAGGTGCTCAACCATCAGGTGGAAAATGTGACCGATGGAGCAGTCTCGGTGAAGGCCATGAATCGCTGCATGTCTGTAGGCGTGGCAATCAGCGTGGGTCTTGCCATGATGCGGGTTCTGACAGGACTACCGATTGGGTGGATCATCATTCCGGGCTATCTGATCGCTCTGGTGTTGTCCCGCTTTGTCCCAAAGATTTTTGTGGGTATTGCCTTTGACTCCGGTGGTGTGGCCAGCGGTCCCATGACATCTACCTTTCTGCTGCCTCTCAGCATCGGCACCTGCCAGGCCCTTGGCGGAAACCTGATGACGGATGCCTTTGGCGTGGTGGCATTGGTGGCTCTTACACCTCTCATTGCCATACAGATCATGGGCATCGTGTATCAGGTTAAAACCAGTGCGATGCAGAAAAAGGCATTGCAGAATGCTGCATTTCTGGATGACTGCGATGAGATTATTGATTTAAGCGCCCGCTGAAACGGGTGAATGGAGGATTGAATGGATAATCAGGAAAAAAATCTGTCATTTCAGCTGCTTGTGCTGATTACCAACCCCAAGCTGGCGGACAAGGCGACCAGGATCTTCCGCAAGAGCACCCTGCCCGTTCAATATAGATTGAACGCCGAGGGGACGGCCTCCAGCGAGATCATGGATATGCTGGGCCTTGGCAGCATTGACAAATGCATTCTGATGAGCGCGGTGCCCAGGCGGCTGGGAGATGTCATGCTGAACAGATTGCGGTTCGAACTGCACCTGGGAGCGGTAAACAGCGGTATTGCGTTTACTATATCCCTCAACGGCCTGAATAAGCTGCTCCTGCGTATGCTGGTAAAGAGTGAGGAAGAAAGTACACTCCATAATAATATAAGAAAGGTTGGAAACATAATGTCTGATACAACATATGTACTGATCGTTGCCGCCGTAAATATAGGCTTCAGTGGGGATGTCATGGATGCTGCCAAAGCCGCCGGGGCCAGCGGAGGAACCGTGATACACAGCCGCTGGATCGGGAATGAGGAGGTTGCGGCTTCCTGGGGATTGAGCATGCAGGAGGAAAAGGAGATTGTTCTCATCCTGTCCGAGGCGGAAAAGAAGGTGGAGATCATGAGCGGAATCAGCGAGAAATGCGGTATGCGCAGCGAGGCGAAGGGCCTGGTGATGGCGCTGCCCATTGACGCCGTGATGGGGCTGTAAATTAAATACAAAATGTCTTGACAAAATTGGTTGGCTGTTATAAACTCAACATATAGGTTGGTAATTGCAAATCAATACTGGCTTGGCATAAAGCCGCAGAATGGAGGTTTCTTATGAAAAAGAAATGTGTATGGATACTTATTATGGCTCTGTTTCTGACGAGTACGGCAGCTTGTTCTTCTGCGCCCCGGGAGGCTGAGGATACTCCGGGAACAAGTATTGAATCGGAGAGTGCTTGGACGGATATTACAGAAGGTGATCAAGGGGAAAGCGCTGATGCGGGAAACGAAGAGGAGGAAAGCAGCACGGAACCGGCTGTGGGAGAGGATATAGAGGGAGATCCTATTATAGGAATTGTTGAGAGCTATGCGGATAATATAATTGCGATTGAGGACGAAGGAGACGGAATCGTCTATTATTTTTCCACAGAAAATGCATTGGCGGCAGGGGAAGATGCGTCCATTACGGTAGGAGATAGAGTGCAGATTACATATCAGGGAGGGTTAGGAGATGAAGAACATCCGGGAAGGGCAGTAAAGATTGAGACGGCCTTCCAATAAGCTGCAACAGGGAAACTGTTTGTATGGTAGATAATGGAATAGAGGTTATCATGGAAGATTATAAATTGTGTGAGAGTGATTTTCGTTTTATGAGTGTGATATGGGATGCGGAGCCAGTGCAGTCCGGGGAACTGGTGCGGCTGTGTACACAGCGGCTTGGATGGAAAAAGCCCACCACGTATACGACTTTAAAGAAATTATGTGAGAGGGGATTTGCTCAGAATGTGGACACCATAGTGACTTCGTTGGTGCCAAGAGAACAGGTGCAGGCGTATGAGAGCAACCGATTTGTAGAGAGAACCTTTGCGGGGTCATTGCCGGGATTTCTCGTGTCTTTTCTGGGCGGGCGCACCCTGTCCCAGCAGGAGGCGGAACAGCTGAAGCGGCTGATTGACGAGCATCAGGAGCAGTAGTGGGAACTGACTCTATATAGAAAGGAAGTAAGTCATGTTATTTATAAAAATAGTAAATATGACTTTGACTGCCAGCTACTGCATTCTGGCGGTGCTGGCGGCGCGTCTGGTTCTGCGCAGGGCGCCGAAGAAATATGCTTATCTGCTGTGGCTGGTGGTGGCTTTCCGGCTGTGCTGTCCCGTCTCCATCCATTCTTCTTTCAGCCTTTTCAATCTGGGCTTCTTTGAACAGGGAGTGGCCGATGGCAATACCATGACCTATCTGAATGAGGATGCAGGAATACAGCAGGAATCTGAGAATACAACAGGACTCTCTATATTCTGGGAGAATACAGAGAGTAATCAGTGGGATATAGGCCCGGAAGGAAGCCAGAGGGATGCCTTCAATAGCATCCATCCCATACAGGTTTGGAGTTCGGTGGGTACGCTGCTGTGGCTGGCGGGCGTGGTTGTTATGCTGCTCTGCGGACTTGGCAGTTATCTGCTCCTTCGCCGCCGCCTGCGAAACGCGGTACTGCTGCGGGAGAATATATATCAGTCTGAACATGTGTGTTCGCCCTTTATTCTGGGGTTTTTGCGTCCATGCATCTATATTCCATTTGGGCTGGAAGAACGGACGCTGGAACTGGTGCTGGCTCATGAGCGCTATCATCTGCATCGCAGAGATCATTGGGTGAAGTTGGCAGGTTATCTGCTGTTGGCGCTGCACTGGTTCAATCCCCTGTGCTGGGTGGCCTTTTTCCTGATGGGACGTGATATGGAGATGAGCTGTGACGAGCATGTGCTGGCGCAGTGGGAGCGCAGTTGTAAGCCTTACTGTAACGCTCTGCTGTTTTTTGCTTCTAACCGGCGCAGCTGGGGTCCCAGCCCTCTGGCTTTTGGGGAATCCGGAGCCAAGGGCAGGATACGCAATGCCCTGCGCTGGAAAAAGCCTGGAACCTGGGTGAAGGTGGCGGCAGTGGGAATATGCCTGTTGACTATGACAGCTTGTGGACTCAATCCTACGTCGGCACAGGCACAATCTGTACAGGATACCCCTCCTGGCGCTGACCAGGGAGATGTTTCCGGTATGGAACCGGGATATGTCTCCGATGCAGCCCAGGGAAAAGATTATATGGAGGACGTCCGCGAGAATCTTACAGGAGAAGCAGATGAAAGCAACAGGGAACTGATTATGTCCACAGAGGGAGTGGACGGGATTTGGATACGTACATCCGGCGGCAAGGAGTATGGCATCGGATGGACTAACGGGGTGCTGGTGTCACAGGAGCGAAAGACAACAGGTTTGGACTTTTATGGGGCGGAGAAAATACAGTTGGAAGTAAGCTGGGAATGTGAGCAGCTGGAAGCCCGGGTGGAATATTATGATGTAACGGACACCGGATCTGTTTTGACGGAGCAGAGGGAGATGACCTTGCCCAAAGAGAACGGAATGTTTACTTTTGAACTTACGAATATCTATGATAAGCTGCCGGAAAAAGGTCAGGAGGTACGTATATATTTTGACTGTGATGGGGAGGAATGTCTTGTGGGGGGGATGATTCCCCTGCAAGGGAAGGAACAGAAAGAATTGGAGTCTGAGGCGACTCAATATTTCCAGGGGTTAATCCGCAATATCACGGACCGAGAGATTGTAGTTGACCAAAAGATGCAAATCAATGACGGCAATCCGGAGTGGGAGACCTGGGCAGCGCAATGGGACCCCAATGGACACAGTGACGGGCGTGCAGTAATAGATCTGGCCTATGAGGATCTTCGCGCTATGGTCAGTGAGGAATGCCAGATCGTTATATTGGACAATCATTGGCAGCCTGAGCGCAATATCAGTTGGGAAGAACTGCCTGCCTATATAGAGGACTGTCCCTGGAATCTGCTCTGGAATTTTACGGTGGAAGGAAATCAGATCACGGAGATTAAAGAGCAGTATCTGCCATAGAGTCTATAACAGCAGCAACGCAGGTTTGTCAATTCCCTGCGTTGCTGTCTTCTCCGGGTTTTCTGTGAAAAAAATGCAGACAGTTTTTGGGACAGGCTTCTATGCATTTGCCGCAGCGTATGCATTCCGGAGAATGGGATATCTGGCTGACGGAGAGGGCCACCGGACATGCCTTCTCACAGGCCCCGCAGGAGATACACAGCTGTTTATCCCAATGAATCTGCACCAGGCTGAAGCGGTTGAACAAGCCGTAGACTGCTCCCAACGGGCACAGATATTGACAGAAGGGGCGGTAAACCATTACGGAGAGAAGCAGGAGAAAGAGCAATACCCCCAGCTTCCAGAAGAACAGTCCCCCGACCTGGCTGCGCAGGAGCTTGTTGGCAGCCAGCAGCGGGACGGCGCCAAACAATGTGCCGGAGGGGCAGATGTATTTGCAGAAAGCCGGAACCTTCGCAAACCCGCCGAACAAAAAAACAGAGCCGATGCATACGAAAAGGAGCAGGGCTGCATATTTGCCGAATTTTAAGATATGGTGCAGGGGCAGGCGCTTTCTCTTGTGGAAAAAAGGTATTTTGTGTAGAAGGTCCTGTACCAGCCCAAAGGGACACAGCCATCCGCAGACGAAGCGTCCCAGAAGGCTGCCAACCAGGAAGAAAAAACCCAGCATCCCGAAGGGGATCTGGAATCCCCGCTGGTTCAACAGAGCCTGGAGCGCCCCGATAGGGCAGGATGCAACCGCACCGGGGCAGGAATAGCAGTTCAGTCCCGGAACACAGGCGTATTTCAAGGTGCCCTGATATATTTTCCCGTTCAGATAACCATAGGTATATCCGTTTGTAAGTATTGTAAAAATAAGCTGTACAGCCAGCCGGAGTTTTTTCATAATTGCCTCCGTACGCCCTGAAAGGCGTTCAATTCAATGTGAAAGATATTGTTTCACCCGATTCCGATACATTCCATGCAGATCATCACTGCTTTTCTCCATATTACGGCAAACTGGCCCTGGAGAATACCGACGCCCAGAAAGAGGATTCCTATAAGAGCTCCCCACAGCCAACCGGGCGGTTTATTTTTTTTCCAGAAGCTCATTGATCTTTTCCTCCCACGCCGATTTCTCCATGGATCCCACTACCGTGTCCAGTATCACCCCGTTTTCATCTATAAAGAAGGTGGTTGGGACGGCGGATACATCTGTGAGGAGTGCATAGTACAGAGATTCGTTCAAAAGCAGGTGCGTATAATCCGCACTGGTCTGTTCCACCAGGTCCGCCGCATAATCCAGGGTCCTCTGGTCAGAACCCTCCACTACGTCGCTGATAACTCCCACAATCCGAAATTCATCCGAAGCATATTCGCCGGCCAGCGCCCCAAGTCCCGGCATCTCTCTCAGGCAAGGATTGCAATAGGTCGCCCACACGTTGATCATGGTAAGCTTTGTCTCCGAAAAGATTTCGGAGGAAACGGCGTTCCCTTCCATATCCCGGGCCTCAAACACAATGGGCGCAGGGGTATCCCCGCTTTCGGGAGACAATACATTTTCCGCCTCCTGCGCAGGAGAATTTTCGGTATTTTCCTTGATGACCGTATTCCTGCATCCGCTCAATAAAAGGATGGACACAGCCAGCAGGGACGCACAGCATGTATACATTTTTCGCATGGTATTTTCCTCCCATATAACTGTTATGATAATCTTCATACAGAGTCCGTAACCGCTATTTTTCAATGGCAATATATCTCTCTCTGCCTGCAAAACGCCTGCATTCACGCTTTGAATCATTTTGTCCGGAATAGCTGAAAGTCATTCTGTCCCGAAAATCCCCTGCTTCTCTTCAATTGTATCATTTTGAATTTAAAGCATAGAGTTTCCGATATCCTGAAAAAGGAATTGTCCTATTTATAAGTGAAAAGAAATATATGCTTTGAAAGTATACTAGCATATAGGAGTGGGTATTGCAAGATAAATTTTTTTAAACAGGTTCTTGTTTATTCGGAATAAATGTGCTATTATAGCTCATATTATAAAAGTCATTATTCAGGACAGCATGTCATATGCAGGAAGAGGAGCAGGATGCAATACCGGGTATTTGAACTGTTAGAGAATGGGGACGACGATAGATAGCGCTTGTAGCTGTGGAGACATAGGTACAAGCGCTGAATGTGTTGTGCCTATGCGGAGTAAAACAGCTCAAGTCTGAAAGAATCGCAGGATACCTGTGATATTGCTATGAGAAAGGGCAGTGAGATCAGTACCGCATTGGTAAGAGATTACGAATGCAGGACTGGTCTTTTTATATGCAAAAAATTGTATCGCAGCCTGCAAAGCGGCTCGAAAGGGGGTGATCCCATGGGACATTGTGACGATGCCCGCATGGACAAAATGGATGGCGGCAGAGTGATGATGCATGTGTAAAAATATCTGGAAAGGCAGGATAATAAAGAATGAATGAGACAATAAAGGAAACGGTAGAACAGACGGCAAAAAGAGTATCCGGCTTCTCCCTGGAGGAGATCGGGGAGCAGACAGGAAGGGAAATTCTCCTTCATGGCAGCGTCTATAAACTGCGGCGCATGAGCGGTTTTGCTTTTGTGCTGCTGCGCACCGGCAGGCATGTGATCCAGTGTGTATACAGCCCGGAGTTCTCACGGTTTGATATGGAGGAGCTGGTGGAGGAAAGCTGTGTCCGGGTTCGGGCGTTGGTGGCAGCGGAAGAACGTTCCCGGCTGGGCTGGGAACTGCGGCTGCTGGAACTGGAGGTGCTTTCCATTCCGGCGGAGCCCATGCCCATCGTGATCAACCAGAAGAAGGTGGATACCTCCATAGAGAATCTGCTGGATTACCGGATGCTGACCCTGCGCAATGAAAAGCAGAGGGCCATCTTCAAGATCCAAGAGGGCATCTGTCAGGGAGTCCGCGAATTTTTGCAGGGAGAGCACTTCACGGAAATTCATTCCCCCAAGCTGGTGGAAGCTGGGGCAGAGGGAGGGGCCAATATCTTTTCGCTGGACTATTTTGGCCGGCAGGCATATCTGGCCCAGAGTCCCCAGTTTTACAAGCAAATGATGGTGGGAGTTTATGAGAGGGTCTTTGAGGCGGGGCCGGTGTTCCGGGCTGAGAAACATGATACTTCCCGGCATTTGAATGAATATACAGGCGTGGACTTTGAGATGGGCTATATTGAGAACTTTGAGGAAATCATGGAGATGGAGGAAAGGATGCTGCAGGCAGCGCTGCGTCATTTACAGGCGGCTTGTGCGCAGGAACTGGGACTGTTGGATGTTTCCATGCCGCAGTTTGCCATAGGGTCCCGCGCGGAATGTCAGTCGCCGGAAGAGCGTTGTTTATTCGGGAACGGGAAACAGCAGCCGGGGCAGACCGCCCAGAACTCTGGAACTGCCCAAGTGCCGCCGCAGTGCAATCAACTGCCCATGGGCCGTATCCCCCGGATTCGCTTTGGGGATGCCAAAGCCCTGGTGGCGGAACACTACCGAAGGCCCATGGGGGAGAAGGAGGACTTTGAGCCGGAGGAGGAGAAGCTGCTGTGCCAGTATATTCGGGAGCGCTATGGCAGCGACTTTGTCTTTGTGACTCACTACCCTGAAGCAAAGCGCCCCTTCTATGCCATGGATAACCCGGAAAATCCTGCGGAGACATTGAGCTTTGATCTGCTCTTTAGAGGGCTGGAGATCACCACCGGGGGCCAGCGGATCCACGGCTATCAGGAGCAGCTGGAAAAGATTAGGCGGCGGAACATGGACCCGGAGGATTTTGCAAGCTACCTTCTGATGCACCGCCACGGTATGCCGCCCCACGGGGGGCTGGGACTGGGGCTGGAACGTTTTACCGCCCGGCTTCTGGCTCGCGAAAATGTGCGTGAGGCCAGCCTGTTTCCCCGGGACATTCACCGGCTAACTCCTTAGCGCCGCAGCCCTATCCCAGCCTTTTGCAGTCAATGTGCTGCTCGTTCCCAAGTACTAAGGGATGAAAGAACGGTTTTTAAAACGTCAGGGTATTTGTCCGGTAAGAACCAGCAAGGGATATCCAAGCGGGGAAAATTATGATACAATCAGTATACAAATGAGAAGCATAATGGTGCGGAATTCAACTTGACTAAATTTATAAGGGGATGAAGCAATGATAAAGATACTGATTGCGGAAGATGAAGAACCCATAGCGAATCTGATCCGCATGAACCTGACCCGGGCGGGATACAACTGTACCTGGGCCGCGGATGGAATGGAGGCGGCGGATCTGATGCAGCAGCGGCCCTTCGATCTGGCTTTGCTGGATATCATGCTGCCGGGCTGCAACGGCTACGAACTGCTGCAATATGCCCAGTCCATGGGGCTGCCGGTGATCTTTCTCACCGCGCTGGGCACTACGGAAAACAAGGTGAAGGGCCTTAAGATGGGGGCGGACGACTATTTGGCCAAGCCTTTTGCCATCCCGGAACTGTTGGCCCGGGTGGAGACTGTGCTGCGCCGTTACCACAAGGCGGAGGGGATTCTGAAGGTCTTTGATATTACCATCGACACGGCCTCACGCCTGGTGATGCGGGACGGGCAGCAGATCGCGTTGACCTTAAAAGAGTTTGATCTGCTCCTCCTGCTGGCCCGCAACCGGAACATTGCCCTGTACCGGGAGACCATCTATGAGTCTGTTTGGGGCGGGGAATACGAGGGGCAGAGCCGCACCATAGATCTGCATGTGCAGCGCCTGAAAAAGAAGCTGGGGTGGAATGAGGAGATCACGGCGGTTTACAAGGTGGGTTACCGTCTGGAGGGTGAAGTTTGAATGTATAACATTCAAATACTGATTGGTGCCATATCGCAGGCTCGGCCTGCGATATGCAGGAAAGAGGTAGGCTTGAGCGTTCGGCTTCGACTTTCCTTAAGGGAGGCAATACCCCAGGCTGCTGTACATGGAGAGATATGAATGAAATTTACGGGAAAACTTTTTTTATGGATCATGGCGCTGGTCACGGCGGCCTTCATCGCCTTTGGCATGTGGATGCTGAACTTCAACTTCAGCCGTATGCTGGAGCAGGAGCGGCAGCAGGCCAGCCAGGAGATCCGTATGTTCCAATATTTTCTGGAGGTGGGCTTTCAGTCCGGCGAGGAATACGGGGAGGTCTATGCCCTGCAGAAGGCCATTGAGAGCATGGACATCAATGTGGATCGAACGGAGAGCACCTGCATTGTGCTGGACGGTGAGGGGAGATGTTATAGCGGGCAGCAGGAGCTGGGGCAGTTGTCGAATGTGGTGGATGTGGAGGAGATGATTGTCCGCCGCAGCGAAGCAGGGGAAAATTATTATGTCTGGCAAATCTGCATGGGCAGCCGTGGTTATGAGCTTGTCAGCATGTGTACCAGCCAGCTGGGAGAGAAAATATACTACCTGCTGATCAGTCACAATATCCAGAGCATCTACAATACCAGGGCTGACACGATTCGTCAGTACAGGATAATGCTGTTGGTGCTGCTGGCAGTGGCTGCAGTCTGTGCCTGGGTACTGGCCCGCTACCTGACCCGCCCTATTCGTAAGCTGGGCTGGGTGACCAAACGGATTGCCGCCGGGGACCTGACTCGGCGCTCGGACTATCACCGACCGGACGAGGTGGGGGAACTGGCGGAGAGTTTTAACCTTATGGCGGATCGGCTGGTGGAACAGATGCGGGAAAAAGAGCAGGAGGCCCGGCGCAAGGAGGATTTCACTGCGGCTTTCGCCCATGAGCTGAAGACCCCATTGACTTCCATCATCGGTTATGCCCAGATGTTGGACACCATGGATCTTGACCCAGAGGATCACCGTTTGGCCAGTCATTACATTTTCGCGCAGGGAAAGCGGCTGGAGCAGCTTTCCCACAAACTGCTGGAGTTGGTGAGCATGGAAAAACAGGACTTTGCAGTTAAATCCATCAAGGCAACAATGTTGGCGGAAAATCTGTGGAACACCATGCGTCCTATCTGGGATAAGCGCCAGGTTCAGGGCAGCATACGCATGGAACAGGCCACACTGTGGGGAGACAGCGACCTGCTGTTGTCCCTGCTGTACAATTTGCTGGACAATGCCACCAAGGCGGTGGAGGAGAAGGGACGGATCAGCCTGGAAGGACGCCGCATCCGGGAGCGGAAACGGGAGACAATCCAGGAAGACTTTGACGAGGCAGAGTGGGCGGCTGACAAAGGCGGCAGTCCTGAAAGGTGGTACGGTATCCGCATTCGGGACAATGGGCGGGGAATCCCCCAGGAGGAGATCGACCGGATCACAGAACCGTTTTACATGGTAGATAAATCCCGTTCACGCAAGGAGGGCGGGGCGGGTCTGGGTATGTCCCTGTGCCAGCGGATCCTGCAGCTTCACCGGGGAAACTGGAAGATGAAAAGCACCCTTGGGGAAGGCACGGAGATACTGATCCGCCTGCCGCTGGATCCCCCTAAATAAAGGGGATGCGCTGGCAGGGAGTATGCGGTACCGAAGACTTAGTGATCTTCAATAGGAGGAGCAGATGCGGAATCTAAAGAAGAATATAGGGCGATATATGGGAATGGGGCTGGCTGTACTGCTGGTCATGACGGCGCTGTATCTGCCCCAGGGGTGGTTTGCGCTGCGGGATGCCGCATCCCTGGGGCGTGTCCAGGGGGAGGCGCTGGCTCCTCTGATGGTGGCGCAGCTGGACCGCAGCTATGAGCGTGATATCAATCAGCGGATGCGCACTTATATGGAGGCATATGTTCAGGGAGATGTAAACTGTAGTTCCAAGGAGATCGATCCGAGCGACGAATCCCTGTGGGAAAATATAAATCAGGCGGACAACTGTCAATTGATGGATAGGCTGCAGGGCCTTCAATTTGTGTCGAATGGGGCAATGGCAGGGTGGGACTCTAACATAGAAAGCTGCATCCAGTATGTCTTAATACGCCGGTCCGATGGACAGATCCTGCTGGTGGCTAATGACATTCTGCTTGATAAGGGGGACGGCTGTCACATGGAACTGCTGATTGACGGAGTGGACGGCACGGTTTACTATTTGGAGAGTGAGGAGAACAATCCTATTCCCCTGAAACCAAGCTGGTTTGACGATGCCTATGGCTGGGACTGGTTGTGGGTGCTGAATGATACCTATCACACACAGGAGGAAAACAAACAGGAAGAATTTTATAGTAAAGGGGGCAGCAATTCCTCTGATCTCGAAGTCAGTCTGGCAGTCAATAACGGATATACATTTGTGGAAATGAAAAACATTTATACGGGAGAGGTATACGAGTTTGCCAGCCCATGGGTATCTGCGAAGGAGAACGCAGACATCTACTGCTACCTGCTGAGATTTGGAGAGGTTTTAAATAGCTGGACCATGGAGATAGAAGCGCAGGATGGAGGGGCTTTCCGATATCGGATCAGGGTGGGGCTTCCGGGGGTGATCAATCCCATTCCAGAGATGGCGGAGCGGATATCTCTGGCGGAGTACGACCAGATCTATGATATTATAGAGAATGGAGAATAGGGGCATGGCGAATGCCGTAATCAAGCTACAGCGGTGTCTGGAGGCGGTAGATTTTGGAGTGAAGTTGACATGTCTCTATATATTTGTTATCATGAAAATGGGTCTTACAGAAGGGCAGCTGCTATGAAAAGCTCCGCCGGGATACATTGTGAAAAGCATGGATGCGTGAACTGTCACAGCGGATATCGAGGGGATGATCGACAGCGTTGGAAATAGGGTATGGACTGGGCACGAAGGAATATTGGGGGGAGATGAAAAGTACTATGCAGAGGATCGTGGTGGTGGATGACGCGGAGATAAACCGTGAACTTTTGCACAATATATTGAAGGACCGCTATGTCATTGACATGGCCAGGGACGGGGAGGAGGCACTGCAGAAGATCCACAGGCATGAGAGCGATACAGCGGCGCTGCTTCTGGATCTGCAAATGCCTAAGATGGACGGCTTTTCCGTTATAGCGGAGATGAAGAAGGATGGCTTGCAGAGCAAGATCCCGGTGCTGGTGATCAGCGGTGAGAGGTCCGTGGAGATCGAGGATAAATGTTTTAAAATGGGTGTTTCGGATTTCATCCGCAAGCCTTTTGATGCGTCTATTGTTCGAAACAGAGTGAAAAACGCGGTGGAACTCTTCGCCTGTAAGAATCAGCTGGAACAGAAGGTGGAGGAGCAGAACGAGACGCTGAAGGAGCAATACCGGATCATTCAGATGCAGGCGGAGGAGCTGAAGCAGGCCAAGCCTTTCAACAAGCTGATGATGCAGTACCGCAGCGCCATCATGGAGGTGGAAACCAAGCTCAAGGTGTTAAATGACGAGTTTTCCCAGACCTACAACAGGAATCCCTTTGAGTCCGTCAAGAGCAGACTGAAATCTCCGGAGAGCATCTATGACAAGCTGCGGAGGAAGGGCTATCCCATCACGGTAAAAAATATAGAAAAATACCTGAGTGATGTGGCAGGGGTCAGGGTAATCTGTTCCTTCCCGGATGACATATACCGTCTGGCGGAACTTTTTGCCCGCCAGGACGATATC
The DNA here is from genome assembly GCA_947177105.1 of uncultured Lachnospiraceae bacterium. Lineage (GTDB taxonomy): Bacteria > Bacillota > Clostridia > Lachnospirales > Lachnospiraceae > Acetatifactor. Next base: position 17,636 of record CAMWTF010000002.1, read on the forward strand.
ATTCTGCTGAAGGAGAAGGACTATATTAAAAATCCCAAAGAGAATGGGTATCGGAGTCTGCACCTGATCTTGAATATACCGATTTTCTTGTCCAAAGGGAAAAAGTATATGAAGGTCGAGGTACAGTTCCGCACCATCGCCATGGACTTCTGGGCCAGCCTGGAGCATAAGCTGAAATACAAGCAGAATATGGAAAATGCGGATGAGATTGTGACGCAGCTGAAAACCTGCGCGGATTCTATTGAGGTGTTGGACTACCAGATGCAGGAGATCAGGGATAAGATTGATAGGGCAAAGGGGTAGCTGCCTGAAAGAAGCAAACAGGTAAGCGAAGCATATGGACTCCGGGAAAGCCCGGAGTCCATTGTGTTCACATAAAAAATTGGCGGATTTATTTTTGCAGAACCATTAAAACTCCCTCCGGTCCCAAGGGATTTTTCGGAGCGTTCAGAATCCCTCGGCTGATGCATTCCTCCACCACATCATGGAAAAAGTGGTTGGAGGCAACACAGGTGTTGTAGCCGGCATATTCCCCTATGAGATGGGCAGGGACATGCTTTTTCATAAATGTGGCCAACTCTGAAGCCAGGTTCTGCGCTAGAGCCTGGGGCAGCGTCTGGGGCAAAGCCCCCATGTTCCGCATCGATTCGGAAACTGCGTTCCAGAGTTCCTGTCTGGAGTCGGGATCCAGAACTACGATGGCGGGTTCCAGAAATTCCCCGTTTTTTTGCATATAACCGCATTGTATCGCCTTGGCGGCTATCTCCTGTTCTTCCACAGACAGAGCGGAGAGGGCCAGACCGTTCACGCTGCGGATGGTGAGAAGCAGCAGTGGATCGTTGGAAAGATTGAGATTACAGTGGAAATGCGCCTGAAGACGATCCCCATACAGGTTCTCCACATATACGTTGGAGTAGCCGCAAATCTGTCGTGCATTTATGCCGTCATTGCCATAAAAATGGCTGTTCTCCGCGCAGGCGTCTATGGCAACACAAGTGTAAGGCCGACTGGGCGATTCCGTATCGCGAAAAATGTCTCGCAGCGCGTCACGCACCTGGCAGTTAAAGGACCAGATCGCTCTGGAAATCAGCAGCCAGAACAGGAGGGAGATATTTTTTGGGGAACCCAATTGCTTTACGGAGAGAATCCTTTCACGGCCCATCTCTGTGGCTTCGGCTAGGCATTGGCAAAAAGAGGAGGCGTATTTACTATAAAGCTTATTGGCTTCTGCGTATTCTTCCCGATCCACAATAAGGATATTGGAGATATATTTCCCTTGTCCTGCCCTGCGGAGCGTACCATAACGGCCGTTGACACCCCGGCACTGTATCGCCAGTTCCTGTTCGATATAGGGCATGGGCACGTTCAGTTCTCTGGACAGTTCCTCGGCGGAGACGGCCCTAGATTTGCACAGGTATATCAGGTTCTGGGACAAGATGCGATCCGCCTTTTCACTGGGGTTGTTTCCCACGGGATCGCCTGTTCCGATAAATGTCAAGGATACGGGCTGCAAGGTTTTATTAGTATTGTGATTATTCTGTTCCATTTCTTTTTGCTCCTTTTTCAGTTTTGCATTCGCCCTACAAGTGCCATAGTCAGATGACTCCAAACTTGCGCGGGAAACATCCTCCGGGCTGATGCTGTTTTTGATGGCCTTGCGGGCCCAAAACAATCTCTGTTTCACTGTGTTTTCGGTGATGCCCAGGCTGGTAGCAATCTCGGAAATTTTTCTTTCCTCCAGGTAGTACATGACCATAACGCTTCGGTAACCATGGGATAAAAAAGACATCTCCCGGAAGATTTCCCGAAGCTGTTGCTGCTGCTCTTCCCGCGCGAACTGTTCCTCCAGCATATCTTCGATAGGGTTTTGCACTGGGGAGGCTTTGGGATAGCTTAGAGATGTTCTGTCTGCCATAGACTGCCCGTCCGCATTTCCCGTGGAGACGGTCCTGGCGTTATCTCTCTTTCGTCTCTCGCAGTAGTCCGCGTAGGCGCGGTGGGCAACGGTCCATGCGAAGGCGTGGAAATGCTGGATGCTATCGCTTTTTCGCAGGGCTTTCAGTATGGCGAGGATCATATCGGAACACAAGTCCTCCGCCTCATAAGAGGTATTGCTGTGACGGTAGGCGTAGGTGTACAGCTTGTCCAGAAACTGTGGGTCAGCCAGCAGGGCGACTGCTTCGTCATTTTTCATATTTTTTGCTCCATTCATGAATGTTACGCTTATATAGTCGGCGGGAAATAGAATTGGTTATACGTTTTTGGAAAAAAATAAAAAATAGTTGTCGGGGACTGCTGCCGAACGCGATCTGCCGGTATATGGACTCCGGACAGTTTGTGCCGAGGCAGGAGAACGACATGACGGTGTTTGAAAAAATAATTGACTCGGCAGCGCTCAAGTGATAGGATAAATCGGACGGCGATTGTATAGAGTTGGGCGTGATGATAAAAGCGTAATGGGCGTTTGTCAGGTCATGCTTCTGCTATGGCGGAAAGGGGATAGGGATGATAATCGATACGCATGCGCATTATGATGATAAGGCATTTGGAGAAGACCGGGAGGAAGTGCTGGCCAGCCTGGCAGCTTGTGGCATCTGCCGGGTCGTCAACAGTGGTTCCGATCTGGAAGCCTGTCGCCGGACCATAGAACTGATGGAGCAGTATCCTTTTATGTACGGTTCGCTGGGGATTCACCCCTGCGACACCACAGGTTTGACGGAAGAGGATATGGACTGGCTGGCCGGACAGAGTCACCTGGATAAATGTGTGGCCATCGGCGAGATTGGCCTGGATTATTACTGGGATGAGCCGGAGCGGCAGCTGCAGAAAAAGTGGTTTGCGCGCCAGCTGCGGCTGGCCCAGGAGGTAGGACTGCCCGTGGTAATCCATTCCCGGGAGGCAGCCCAGGATACTGTGGATCTGATGCGGGCTGAACATGCGGAGCGCAGCGGGGGTGTGATACACTGCTATTCCTATGGCAGGGAATTGGCCCGTGCTTTTCTGGATATGGGTTTTTACTTTGGCATTGGCGGTGTAGTAACCTTTAAAAACGGCAGAAAATTAAAAGAGACAGTGGAATATCTTCCCATGGACCGGATTTTGCTGGAGACGGATTCTCCCTATCTAAGTCCTGTGCCTAACCGGGGCAAGCGCAACGACTCCCGCAATCTTCTCTATGTGGTAGCCCAGATTGCCCGGATCAAAGGAATCACAGAGGAAGAAGTGGAGCGGATCACTACGGAGAACGCCCTGCGGCTGTATCCTAAGATACAGCCGTGAGGGTGGATACTTGTGCTACAGATCGCTGGCCTGATGACATGGCTTATCCAATGTCTCCATGCTCTCCCGGAATTCCTCAAAACTCTTTACACTAGGAGCGGCCATACACCATTTCCTTAGAATGGCCTCGTCCTGCTCACCGGCAATACCATTGCGGATATTCTCAGGAATCTCCCCCAGTTGTTCCAAAAAGTCATATATGATCTGTCGCATATTATAAGCGATCCCTTCAGCCCTTCCTTCGGCCCTTCCTATAGCCATACCGATAGCTTTTCCTGCCTCCCGGCCATCCTCATATGCTTCCTCCCGTTCCACCAAGACCGCTTCATCAAAATTCCATTGCGTGTACAGCATATTTGCCACCTCCGATCCATGATTCTTCATAAACTCCACCAGGATTCCCTCTTCTATACAGTCATTCACCGCCTGGGTGATGGCGGCATCCCGGGTCAAGCCCGCTCTCAGGTAGTCCTTGATCTGCTGGATGAACCAGGAGTACTCGTACATCGGACGGCATTGCTCCAGAAGCTTATGTCCCGAGGGAAGATTGATATTGATCATTTTCACCTCCAATTCTAACATAGGGTGTCCCATTTTTTCAAGATAGGCATCAGACAGCCTTAAGATTTTTTCCGGCGGCTGCGGCTCCTCGCCATTGTAAAAGACGAAAAACTCCGGGGTGGGTATCTTGACCAGCTTGCGCCTGTAAAGCGTTCTCTTGTCCAGCAGTTTCTCCAGGGTGCGTCCCAGATATAAGAGATCCCTCAGGGGCATGTTCTCATTTACTGTGGATTGGTGCTCGCTGATGACCAGCACACGGTTCTTTACCGTGAAGGCCAGGTCATTTTTTCTGGCCACAAATAACACTCCTTCCAGTGTTACATATGTAATGTCCTCCGGCGCAACATCCTCGTCCGTCAATGCGGCATACAGTTTGGAAGCGTTTTCCGGCTCCCCGAAATACGTTGTAAACGCGCTGTCTTTCACATCTCTGTTGGAAATTGCGTTTTCACTTTCTTTTGCCATGGTCAGGCTCCTCCTTAAAATATTGTAGTAAAAGAAAACAGCAGAAAGAATAACGCCTCCAGTTGAATGAGGTTGTTATTCTTTCTGCTGTTGTATCTCTTATTATACAAGATATGAGAGATTTGTCAAGCTCTGCAACACGAAAAATCCATGCCCAAAGAGATATGAAAAAAGATCTTGACATATATATCGCGCTGCGATACTATAAGATATATCGAAGTGCGATACATTGAAGTGAGATATATGTGTTGAGGAGATAAGGAAAATGGAGGTAAAGAGAATGGAGTCAAAGAGAACGGACAGAGTGTGGGCAATAAGCCTGATTGTGGTCGGAATTGCGACAGTAATATTGGTAGGAGCAGGTTTATTTGAGTTGAGATTGCCTGACATTGTGGTAAGGGGCATAGGGTTGCTGGATCTGGCTGCGCTTTTTACGCTGGCGTTTTCTATAGCTAAAAAAATAATAAAAAGGAATCAGGTGTGAACATGGAAGAACATATAAAGAAAGTATATGTGCCGATGACAGAGACAGGTTTTTACATTCTGTACTGTCTGCAGGAACCCATGCATGGTTATAATATCGTGCAGCAGGTACTGAGGTTGACGGGCGGGGAGATCCGGATCAGCCCCGGCACCATGTATGGCAGTCTGTCCAAGATGGAGAGGGACGGAGTGATCCGCTTTGTGCGGGAGGAGGAGAAGCGCAAAATTTACCAGATCACCGAATTGGGCAGGGAAGTGCTGGCTCTGGAAATGCGGCGCATACGGCGGCTGTATCGGACCGTGGAGGGCATTGGCCCGCAGGAGGCTGAGACTATGATGGCAGAAATATAGCCCAAAAAGAGAAAGCCAATATAAAATTTTGACGGCAGGCTCAAGGAGATTCGTCACCGGCTTGCGGATTTGCCGGGAATCTATATTACGCTGATTAGGAGGGGCGACAGGATTATGTGTGATGCAATTAAGAAAATACGGATATTTACCATAGCGGATTTCAAGGAGGAAGAGGAGTGGCTTACGGAGATGCACCGGCTGGGCTGGAAATTGTCCGGCATGACGCCTCCCTGCTTTTTTTACTTTGAGAGGTGCGAACCGGAGGATGTGGTTTACCAGTTGGATTTCCGTAACAGGCGGGAGGGAGACGGGGCAGAGTACCGGCAGATGTTTCGGGATTGCGGCTGGGAGTATGTGGACAGCTGCATGAGCTTTCACTATTTTCGAAAGCCAGTCTCCCAGATGGAAGGGATGGAAGAGATTTTCAGTGACAATACCTCCCGAATTGACTTTCTGGGCAGGATCTGGAAGTGGCGGATGATGCCGATATTTGTGATACTTTTCGGATGTATTCTGCCCCAGATACATCAGGGTATCACGAAAAGGATTCCAATGGATATTTTTTTCTGGATATTTGTGGTGATGTTTCTGTTGTATCTGCGCCTGATTCTTTATGTAGGTATCAAGTTCTTTCGGATGCGGCGCAGTCTAAAATAGGGCCGAGGGCAAGAATACAGATAAAAGGCGGGCATGACAGCGCGTTGATGCATATAAGCGGGCAGAAAATATCGCTTATTTGCCACATGGAATATCTGTTTTACAAGGTGAAGCGGATTTGAAAATGTGCCAAAAGTGCGCGGAATACGGAAAGAAAATCTTTGTTGAAAAAAGGATTGCACGAAGAAAAGTTATTTAGTGCGGCATTTATGGTTTACATGAGAGGAACAGGGTTTTATAATGGGTCTGGACACAGGAATGGACAGCTTAAGCGAGGCGGACCATTCTTGCGGGAGGGCCGTTTCCAATAGAACAGGCGGCGAAAAAATACATCCGCGGAATGAACCAGGTTTGGATGCCGCACATCCAAATACTGATTGACGCGATATCGCAGGTTCATCTGCGATATATGAGAAAGGAGTAAACATGTCATTAGAAGTGAAGAACCTAACCAAAAAATACGGGGAGAAGACGGTGGTGGACGGTTTGTCCTTCACGTTGGAAAAACCCGGTGTCTATGCGCTCTTGGGAACCAACGGCGCAGGTAAGACCACATCCATCCGCATGATCCTGGGGATGCTGGCCAGCGACGGCGGCCAGGTGTTGTGGCAGGGAAAGCCTATGGACGCCATGCACATGAACGTAGGCTATCTGGCGGAGGAGAGAGGATTGTATCCCAAGTATGAGCTGATGGACCAGCTGCTGTATTTTGCCAAGCTAAAGGGTGTGCCCAGAGATACCGCCAAGGAGCGAATCGCCTACTGGGCGGGACGCCTGGAGGTGGAGGAATATCTGTATCCCTCCAAGGCCAAAGGGAAAAAGGCGGAAAAGCCCAAGATGGCGGATCAGCTATCCAAAGGCAACCAGCAGAAGATCCAGCTGATGGCGGCGCTGTTGTCGGAGCCGGAACTGCTGATCCTGGATGAGCCCCTGAGCGGCCTGGACCCGGTGAACACGGATCTGTTCAAGGGGATCATCCGGGAGGAGATGGAAAAAGGGAAATACCTGATTATGTCCTCTCACCAGATGGCCACCATTGAGGAATTTTGCGAGGACATCACGATCTTGAACAGGGGTAAGGCCGTTCTGCAGGGGAATCTGAATGAGATTAAGAGGAGTTATGGACGGGTGAACATGTTTGTAAAATGCGATCAGCCTTTTGAGGATATCATCGAAAGACATGCCCTGCCCATCATCAATGACACTCCTGACGGAAAGCAGTTGAAAGTGAGCGGCGAGGGGCAGGCTCTGGATTTTTTGCAGGATCTGTTAAAGGAGCGGCGCCAGGTGGTGAAATTTGAACTGCGGGAGCCTTCCCTGCATGAAATTTTTATAGAGAAAGCGGGAACCGCCCAGGAGGAAGAGGCGTCCGATGCCGCGGATAGCCAGAAGGCGGAGAACGGAGGCAGTCATGAAGAGAAATGAGTATGCGGGCTGGAAGGAAGTATTTATCTTCTCGCTCAGACAGGAGATAAAGCAGAAGTCCTTCAGAGGCTTTCTGATACTGATGTGTCTGGTCATTCTGGCCGCCATGCCGGTGAGCTCATGGCTGCAGCACAGGGACCAGGAGCAGATAAAAGCCACAGAGGTAAGCCGTCTTACCGTTTATGACGAAACGGGACTGGGAATTGATTACAGCCAGGCTCTGGAGGGGGAGCGTTACAGCGGCGTACAGGTGACGGAGGCTTTGGGAGATGGTTTTGTGTCCCATGTGGAGGCTCTGGAAGAAAGCCAGGACAGCACGGAGATGATTGTGCATGTGACCTATGAGGAGGCGGGGTATTTTAACCTGACATTTGTGAAAGCAGCCACAGCGGACTTGAAGGATAAGGACTGTGAACAGCTTTCACAGGATTTTGAGAATTTTTTTCTGGACGCGCGGATTCGGGTGGTGGATGTGGATCAGGAGCAGCTTGACTTTATCAATCAGCCCGTGACAAGCCGGGTGGAATACACTACCCAGGAGGGGGAGATTACCCCCGAGGAGGACGGGGAAGGCATCTCCATGACCGAGTACTATGTGCTGCTGGCGGGGATCGTCATTGTCATGATGATCGTCAACATGGGAGGCGGGCAGATTGCCATGTCCATCGTGACGGAGAAGAGTACCAAAGTGGTGGAATACCTGATGATCAACGTGCGGCCCATGGCGCTGATTGTGGGGAAAATCCTGGCGGCGCTGACCACAGTGTTGATACAGTTTGCCGCCTTCGGTGTCAGCTATCTGCTCTCCGGGGAAATCAGTAAGCTGATCTTCGGAAGTGCCCAGAGCGGCGCGGAGACGGAGCAGATGTCAGGAATCATGGAGCTGTTTGCCCATGTCAATGGGGGTACCCTGCTGCTGGCGGCAGCCATGATCCTTGTGGGTGTGTTGTTTTTCAGTATTGTGGCAGGATTGGCGGGAGCCTCTGTCAGCAGGATGGAGGAGATGGCGGAGGGCCTCAAGATCTACCAGATGCTGCTGGTGGTGGGAGCCTACGTGGGGATTTTCCTGTGTATTATGCAGATGCTGGGCAAGGTCAGCGATGTGGTGGTAAATATCTGCTGTATTCTGCCTCTGTCGGCCCCCTTTGTCATGCCGGCCAATCTGCTGCTGGGCAAAGTGGGTGTAGTTACGGGCCTGGTGAGTCTGGCGGTGGTGATGGTCTGCACGGCGGCGCTGTTTTCCTTTACCGCCAAGGTGTATGAGTCCATGATCTTTTATAACGGCAATGTATTAAAATTGAAGGACATCCTGCAGATTGCGAAAAACCGCCGGGTGGCTGCGGAAGGCGTGAGAAAGGAGGACGGACATCATGAATAAAGGAATGTTCAGCGGTTGGCGGGATGTGTTCTTGTTTACCATCAGGCAGGCCACCGGGAAGAAGTTCCGAAGCGTAACAATAGGACTGGCCCTGGTGATGCTGGTGGCCGGGGTGGCTGTCAGTACCATTATGGCTTTTGTCCAGAAAAAGGAGGACGGCAAACTTTCTCCTATAGGGCAGGTCTATGTGGTGGACAACAGCGAACTGGAAGTACTATATCTGGAAGGCTTCGGGGCAAGATATGGGGATACTTTTCCGGATATCTCTTTTGTGGAGGCACAGCAGCCGGTGGAAGAGCTGGCCGTGACGCTGGGAGAGCGGGAGCCGGAGAGTGTGATCCTGGAGATTGGCCGTACTGCGGAAGGGTACCTGCTGACAGTGGTATTGCCCTACGGCAGTGAGATAGACAAGGAGGACGCGGAGGATCTGTGTGAGGCTTTCGCGTCTGTCATGGAGCAGAGCAAGCTGCTTTCCTCGGGCATACCTATGGAAAGACTGGTATTGGCCATGAGCGGCGTACAGTCCAGCCAGCTGGACGCAGGGGAGGAAGAGCGCAGTATAGGGGAACAGATGGTGGCTATGCTGGCCCCCATGCTCATCATATTTTTCATGTATTTTATGACGCTGATGTATGGCATGAGCGTGGGAAATGCTGTCAGTGTGGAGAAGTGCTCCAAGCTGATGGAGATGATGCTCACGCTGACCAGGCCCTATGGACTGATTTTTGGCAAGGTCCTGGCGATGACCGTGACGGCCATCGGCCAGATTCTGCTGTGGCTCGGCTGTCTGGTGGGTGGATTTTTCCTGGGGCATGGAATTGCGGGGGCGGTAATCTATCCGGATTATCACAATGTGCTGCTGGAGATATTTATCCTGCTCAAGGGCCAGGTGGGCAGCACGGCCTTTACCCCTGGGGCTATAGCGCTGGCGGTATTTACGCTCTGTCTGTCTTTCCTGTTTTATTGCATGTTGGCGGGACTTATCGCTTCCTTTGCCAGCAAGGCGGAGGAACTGGGCCAGGTCATGAGCTTTTACCAGCTGTCCATGATTGCCGGGTTCTTTGGAGCCTATATGCTGCCGCTGCAGGAGAAGGACTGGCTCAACACAATCCTGCGGATTGTGCCTCTTACCAGCGCCTACATGCTCCCGGGAGATATCCTGGTGAGCAACGTGACGGTGCCGGAAGGGTTGCTGTTTGTGGCGGTTCTGATGGTGTTTACCGCTGTTTTAGTGGTGCTTACCGGCCGGATCTACCGAAACCAATTGTTCTACCGCGGCAAGAGCTTGAAAGAGCGTCTGCGCCGGAAGACGAGAGAAGCGTAGTGTAAGATGGGTCCTGTAGAAGTGGGCATACATGAGCTGCCATATGAGGATATAGGAAAGGCCCCGGGGCATGAGATGTGCCCTCGGGGCTTTTCCATGTCTTGCGGCGCAGAGGTTATCTTGAATTACGAAAAGTATGTATGTGTGGGGCGGACAAATGTATCGTATAGAAAGAAAAGACAGAAAAAAGCTAAATTTACTGAAAAAGTATTTGACAAATACGCCAAAGTGAATATAATTGGGAGAAAGCACCGCAGTGCGGGTGGGAAAGGAGAGCATGGTATGAGACAGTCTTGGGGATATCTGAATAGTGAATGTTTGATGCAGTCCGCTGGTGAGCCGTCTGTCTTTTTTGCGTATTCCTACTTTCAGGAACTGGCCATGCAGATACCTATTCCCGCCAAATTACTGATATCAGAATCTCCCTGAAAGGGGAAACTAATTTGGGAAACATGTATTTTAGGGTATCTGTATAGACGTATACAGGTGCCTTTTTTGTTTCCCGGGAACGGACATGCGCAGTCGTTTCCAAAGATGGAAAGCAGGAATGTCATCGGTTGCCTGCGGCATATGGGCGGGGATCGGGCGGCAGGACAGAAGGAGGGAGCATGAATTATCTGGAAGAGTATTACAGCAATTATGACGAGGAGGGGCGGTTATTGTCCCAGCATGGCCAGGTGGAATATATTACCACTATGACTTATATCCATAGATATCTGGAGGAGCGAAAGGCGCAGCGGGAGCCGGGACAACTCCGGATTCTGGAGGTAGGGGCAGGGACAGGGCGGTACAGCCTGGCCCTGGCCGGGGAAGGCTATACGGTGGATGCCGTGGAACTCACGGAGCACAACCTGGGGATTCTTTGCAGCAAGATTACGGAGAAGATGCAGATTACAGCTGTACAGGGCAATGCGCTTGATTTGTCTCGGTATGAGGAGAACACTTTCGATCTGGTATTGGTGCTGGGGCCGCTGTATCATCTGTATACCAGAGAGGAACAACTGCAGGCCCTGCGGGAGGCGGTGCGTGTGGCCAGACCTGGCGGGTATGTGTTTGCGGCCTACTGCATGAACGAATCGGTGGTACTCCAATATGAGTTTCTGGGCGGGCATATAAAGGAGGACATGACATCCGGGAAATTAACCGCAGATTACCATTGTCTGTCCCAGCCGGAGGATCTGTTCGTGATGATGCGGAAGGAAGAGATTGAAGCGCTGACACAGCAGCTGCCCGTGGAACGCAGGGCGTTGCTAGCTACAGATGGAGCCACCAGATACATGCGGGAATTAGTGGATGCCATGGACCAGGAAACCTTTGCCCGATGGGTGGAGTATCATCTGCTGACCTGCGAGCGTCAGGATCTAATTGGGGCTACGAATCACAGCCTGGATATTTTGCGGAAAAAATAAGCACATGGAAACGGCGCCCACTGCGGGGTGCGGAACTCTTAATAAGGAGAGATTGTATGAATACACCTATTTTGGAGACAGAGAGATTGATTTTGCGGCCTATCACGCTGGCGGATGCCGAGGAGATCTTCCACAACTGGACCAGCGACCCGGACGTGGCCAGGTATATGGCCTACAGTACCCATGAAAATGTGGGAGTCACCCAGGAGTGGCTCCGAATGGTGGAGGCCAACAGGGGATTGCCCACTGTTTTTGACTGGGGCTTTGTGAGAAAAAGTGACGGCAGACTCATCGGCAGCGGCGGTATATATTATAAGGAAGATTCGGGTATGTTCGAGCTGGGTTATAACATCATGAAGGAATGTTGGCATCAGGGCTATACCACCGAGGCGGCCCGGGAGATGGTGCGCTTTGCCGTAGAGGAGCTGGGCCAGACCCGTCTTGGCTGCAATCATGTGGTGGAGAATGTAAACTCCGGCAAAGTTATGATGAAGGTGGGCTTTCACCGGATAGGGAAGAGACCGTGGGTGAGCCTTGACGGTACGAAGCAAGCAGAGTGTTATGTGTACCTGTATGAGAAAGATGTAAAATAAATTATAATAAGCCCTGCTCCTTGTCTTTCGTATAAGGAGCAGGGGTTGTTCCGTTTTATTTCCCCTGGCAACAGCGCTTAAGCCAGGGGCAGAGTCTGCTGGTATCTTCTGCAAATCAAACGCAAAAATTACCCTTTTTCCAGCTTTTTTCTTCTTGCCTAATGGCACTAGAGATTGTAAGTTTAATGTAAGTAATTGTCTCTATATATTGCTGAATTATTTAGGGGGGAGATAAAAATGGGCGTGATAGTGTGTAATGCTGCGCCGCAGGGAATTGCCTTGCAGCAGGATTATAATGTGAGGGTGAGGGCCTGCGGTCAGGAGCAATGGCATGTTCTGGACTGCTATCAGGTGTGGGTGGATATGCATGAAAAGCGCGCGGCCTCCATGGCTTGTTTTGATTTTTCGGACCGGGTGGAGGTGGAAATCACCTGCCCGAAGCTCTTTTTCATCTACCAGGTTGACGTGCGGCCGTTATCTGCCGGGATTAAGGCGGAATATGACGCAAAGACAATACGTTTTACGCTGGATCGTCCGCAGAAGCTGTCTGTAGAGGTAAACAAGGAGCGTTTTCACAATCTGCATTTGTTTGCCAGGGCGCTGCAGGAGGATATACCGGATCCCGACCACGAGATGACCTTGTTTCTTCCGGGCAGGAAGGGCGGCGCCGCTCTGTATCGTATGGAGGAGTTGATATCCCGGATAGAGAAGATGCCGGCTGGTAGGACAGTATATTTTGGGTCGGGCCTTCATTATCTTGAGGAATGTACCATGCGGATACCCTCGCATACCAACGTTTATCTGGCCGAAGGGGCGGTCCTGGTGGGATCGCTTATCGTGAGCAGGGCAGAGAACATACGGATTTTCGGTCGGGGGTGTCTGTGGCTTTCCCGTTTTGAGCGTTTTACAGGGCTGTGTGCCATCCGCGTCAGCCATGGGAAAAACATCCGGGTAGAGGGGATCCATCTGCTGAATCCGCCCCATTACAGTGTCTATATCGGAGGATCGGAGGGGGTAAGGGTTCAGGACATTGCCGCGTTCAGCTGTGAGGGATGGTCTGACGGCATAGATATCATGAGCAGCCGGGACATTATGATAAAGGATTGTTTCCTGCGCACCTCTGACGACTGCATCGCCATCTACGGACGAAGGTGGGAGTACAACGGGGATAGCCGTGATATCTATGTGAACGGGTGCGTACTCTGGGCGGATGTAGCTCATCCCACCAATATAGGAACTCATGGAGACTATGAGAACGACGGAAATATACTGGAAAAAATTCGCTTTGCAAATATGGATATCCTGGAGCACAGAGAACACCAGACGAATTATTTGGGCTGTTTGACCATCAATGCAGGGGATAAAAATACGGTGAGAGATGTGTGCTATGAGGATATCCGGATAGAGCCTTTTGTACATGGAAAGATTTTAGATATCCAGGTGAAATGCAATCCGGATTATAACCCGGCGCCAGGAAAAAGGATTGAACACATCACATTGAAGGACATCTGCTATACGGGCGCCGGGGAAGTTCCATCCTGTATCCGGGGCTATGGTGAAGACGGAAAAGTATCAGACGTCCTGCTGGAAAATCTATTTGTCCGTGGGAGGAAGGCGCAGACACTGGAGGAAGCCGGAATTGATGTGGGACCATTTGCGGAAAATATTCGGATTAACTAAAACAACTTTAAACAGGAGACGGTTATGAAGATACTGATAGCGGATGACGAAGACTACACCAGAGAGGGACTGCTGGGGGAGATTGACTGGGAGGCGTTCGGGATAGATGAGATCATGCAGGCGGTGAACGGGGATGAGGCCCTGAAGATAGCAAAGTGGTTCCGGCCCGACATAGTGCTTACGGATATCCGTATGCCGAAGATGGACGGCATTGCTTTTGCGGGGGAGATGTTACGGCTTCTTCCCCAGAGCAAGCTGATTTTTATGAGCGGTTATATGGAGACGGAATATCTCAAAAGCGCCATACGGCTGTCTGTGATCGATTATATTGAAAAGCCCATAGATGTGGAACAGGTGAGAAAAGCTCTGCGGAGAGCGGTGGATGAGATCGCAAGGGAAAAGAGAACAAAGGAAGCTGACGAGAGCAACCGGGAATTCCGTCAGCAGAAGCTTTTTGAGCTTCTGACTCACAGGGAAAGCGACGGGAAGACGGTGGAGAAGCTGGCCGGGGAGG
>CAMWTF010000003.1 GCA_947177105.1 uncultured Lachnospiraceae bacterium
CGGAACAGATTAAGTTTGAGTAATTATCCAGTTTCCTCCACTACGACCTCTGCCGGTTTATGGCGGCGGGAAATATTCCACGCCGGTGTGAATGCTGTAGGCATTATTTTCTGGCGATGGGGGCTTACAATACCCGCTACTGCATGAGGATTGCACCGGGAGAGGCGGTCAAGACCTGCCGCCAAGTAGGAGCGCATCGGAAGGCAAAGCAGAGGAATGGAACCGAATTTGTGCGAAAAGAATACCAGAAGGTTTATAACCGTCTGCGGGGGAGAAAGAATCGAGGGATCATTTCCGGTAACGAATGGAACCGGCAGGTGGCGGAGGCGCAGGAGTTAAAGGCGCAGGCTATCGCGGGGAATATTAACGATGTAGAACTGAAGCGGCGATTTGAAAAAATGTGATACACACTGCGACTTTCTCGAAGAAACGACTCAGGGGGCGGATGCCGAAGCATCCGCCCCTTTTCTGTCTCTGGTCACAAACCGCTTTCGCGGCTCATGTCCGGGCCGTTTGGTTTACACTTATACTAAAATCTAGTTAAAAACTTTATTTTTTCGCAGCGGCGAAAGCAGGGAATCCGTTAACAACATGGGGTTCTATGACTTTGATTGCCTGTTCAAAATTAAAGCTTTTAGTTTAAGATTCGTATTACTCTTCGCCGTTACCATCGTCTCCGCCGGTAGTCTCGGGCTCCTTGGCCTCTTCCTCGAGCTTCTCGCCCTCGGTGCCAAGTTTCGGCGTTACGTCCGCCACGTTGGCGTCCGCAGCAGCCCACTCCTTCTCAAGAGCGGCCCAGTCCTGCTCGGGCAGGAGCGCAGTCCGGATGCCAGTCACGCCGTCCTCGGCGCGGGTGATATTGGCCTCGGGACGGACCAGGATCTGACCATCGATGACGTAACCCTTGATATAGTCAAAGTGGTCAGGGTTGTTCAGACCAGGAGCTACCAGAGGCACATCCTGATCCGCGATGGTCATACCGAGGTCGGGCACCAGCGGGGTCGGGCCATCAGGGATGGTCGTTCCACCGCCGCCTCCACCGGTAAGAGTGACCGGCGGGATCAGCGCGTAGGTAAAGGTCATGTCGCCGTTGATAATCGCGTTGGCAGGATTTCTGCCTTCGCTCTAAGTGCCGGTATTCAGATAACCCGCGTTGGGAATAGTGCAATGCAACTAGCACTTCTTCCATATCCATAGCAACAGTTATGGATATGTCATGTTTGGCCAACTTCCATAGTATCGAAATAAATTTGGGGCCAGGCGTGCGTCTGACCCCAAATGTTTCCTAGAGAACCTCCCCGAAGTATTTTTGGACCTTTAGCCTCGACAAGAGTACCATAAGGAAGGCTGCGCACGGCATGCAGGTCGGTGCGCAAATTTACGTGCTGGCGTTGAGCTTCTTAATGACAGCCAAAACCTCGGAGAAGTTTTCACAGTAGGCATCGCACAGAGCATGGGTGCCGGATGCATCGATATTGCCACCAGCAAAGCCGATGGCAGAGAAGCCGGCCAGGCGAATGGAGGCTACGCCGGCGCCGCTGTCCTCAATGCCTACAACGTGACACCGCTCGCTTTCAGGAATACCCAGACCCACAGCGGCGGTCTCCGCATAAAGCCAAGGATGGGGCTTTGGTGACAACTCGCCCAGAGTACCTACACTTCCGACGCGCAGGGGGAAGCCTGCGGAAATGGCACTGTCGTAGAAGTCCTCAGGCTTGCAGTCCATTTCCAGGGTGCGAAAAGCGGAGAGGATCTCGGGCCATGCCTTTTCATAGAGGCCGCTGGTCACCAGACCGATTTTGATGTTCATTTCCTTCAGGGCCAGCAGGAACTCCTTCAGCCCGTGACTGGGGGTGAAGGCGCCCTCCTTGCCGCGGCCCGCCATAATCTCGGCCATTTCCCGATGGGTGTGCTGAAAGTAGAAATCCCGTGCGGCGGCCAGACTCTGACCGGGGCAGTACTTGTCGATACAGTATTGCAGATGCTCGGAAACAGAGTGGCCGGATATAAAGGGCTCGTCCTCTTTGGAAAGGCGGAAGTTGGGGTCTCCCAGTAAGGAAGCGGTGGTCTGTTCGATGATCCAGATCCAGAAGCTTTCGCTGCGGACACTGGTGCCGTCCAGATCCATCAGGACGGCCTTCACGGGGCCTTTGGGTGTCACGGGCTTCAGCGGATAGTAGGCTGGATGGCCCAGAGCACTGAGCACATAGGCCAGGGTGTGGTCCTTCCAGCAGATAAACTCCACCTTGCCATCGCCGGTGGCATAGATGCCAGTGACACTGTCTTTTCCGGCTTCAAATCTGCCATCGGAGCATTTTGCCAGACACTTGAGACCGCAGTCTTCGTTGAAGCTGCCCAGGTCAGGAATATTGATCTTCATAGTTGTTCTCCCAGCTGTAACAGGAAAGTTTCGATCTTATGGGGGCCCAGTTCGGTACTGAACTTGCCGTTGCCGAAGGGAAGGGCCTCCAGAACGGTCTCATCCAGGCGGACATGCTGGACGCCCGTGACGGGCAGCAGGGTCTCCACAGTCAGAGGCAGAGTCTCTCCGCCGATGTTCCACACACGCAGGACCAGATCCTTGCCGTTTTCGGCCAGCTTCAGAGCACTGGTCATGATCTGCTTCTCGTTAGAGATCTTCAGCAGACTGCCGTTTACGGGCAGGCCGCCCTTCAGCGGCACACCTTGAGCGGCCTTGACAGGCACCTTGAAGGCATAGGCGGTAGCCATTGCATCGGCTGCCTGCCAGTCACCGCTGTGGGGATAGATGGCGTAGTCATATTCCAGAGTGCCGAAGCTGTGCTGGCCGGTGTACTTGTCCAGCTCTTCCACATTCATGGAGCTGTTGGCGGTCATGTAGGCACGGTGAGTACGCAGCAGTGTGAGCTTAATGGTACGGCGGTTGTCGTCACACACCTCATATTCCCGCAGGCCCTTGGCCAGCAGTGCGCAGCCAACTTCACCATCGGAAACATCCAGGAAGTTCTGCATGGGCTGGCAGCAAACGAAAGCTTCGTAATTGTCTTTGTGGTCTCTCCAGCGGATGGTGCGGTTGGCCACATCCCAGGCGCTTTCACAGGCGGCGAAGTCTGCATTGGCAACGCCGGTGGGGAAGTTGACGGCGAGCTTGTGGTCTCGGTGCTCGTTATGCAGCTTGGTGTGGACTTTCAGATACTTGGAGTCCTTCTCCAGGGTCAGGATATAGCTGATGGACAGCTCCTTCATTTCACGGGTGCGGTCGCTGCCATCGATGGTGGCGGCAGCGGGCAGCATCATGGAAAGCTCAACGCGGAACTTGCCGCGCAGGGTGTTGCTCTCGAGCATGGTGATGTTGGCATTTGCTCCCAAGGAGGTGTAAACGGTGTTGCGTTTGGGAACATTAGAAATATGAGCGGACCCCACCTCGCCGGTGTCGGTGAAGTAATGCATGCCCTCCATGAGGCGGCCGGTCTGCTTATCCAGCATGTCGAAAGTACCGTTGGGATGCAGCGTGACCTTCAGGTATTTGTTTTCCAGCACGCCGCAGTCTCTGGCGATAAGAGGACGGTTTTCCATGATCTCGGGATGGCAGGCAAGCTCCGGAGCCCGCATACGCACGGCGTAAGTCACGTAGCCGTTCTGAGGCAGCTCGGCCTTTACCAGGATGTGCTTGCGGTTAGCCTTGAACTTGATGGCCTTGGTATCCATCTGACGTTCCACGCCGATGGAAATATCCTCCCGGGACAGCTCCACATATTCTACCTTGTTGCCCTCGGAATCGATTATATCATAGAAATCACCCATGGTCGGAGCACCGCCTACACCGATATCGGCTGCGATACTGGCACCCTTCGGGGTGTCTACTACCAGTTCGATGACCTCTTCCCGAGCATAGGGGAGGGTATTGAACAGAGTCAGAGTATGGTCGGTGGGCTTGTAGGCAGACAGGCTGTCAATGTGGGAAAGAACACTGATAACACCCTTGTTGGTGCATTCCTCAGCCACAGTCTTGGAGATGGAGAAGTTGTACAGGGCATCCTCGTGGGCACGGTCAACAGCCGCACCGCAGATGGAATCGTGGGTGTGATTCTGCAGCAGGTGCCGCCAGGCGCGGGCGATATTTGTTCTAGGGTATTCGCCGCCCAGCGCATAGGCATAGGAGGACATGGGCTCTGCCAGATTGATAAGGTTGTTCTCAACATCATCGTTGAGGAGCTTCAGCTTGACACGGGAGGAGTAAACGGCGCCCAGCAGGGCGTTGAAGTTGTTGTACTCCATGGTAGTGTAGCGCAGTTCGCCCTGGTGCCGTGCCCGCTTATAGCCCGGGACATTGCATATGATGTCCATGTACTTATCCAGGGTGGTCTGCACGATCTCTACATCGGGATAGATCTTGTTCATATCCGCAATGAGCTCGGGGAGGCTGCGGTAGGGCTCATCGTTATCCTCCATGTTCATAGCCAGGATGTTATTGCCGATCTTATAGGGCTCTGCCTGATTCAGCAGATGATCCAGGGCGGCTTTCTGCACCTTTTCATCGTGGATGTAGTCGAAGTCCTCCTGCAGAACGGTGAAGGCCTTCTCATAGGAACCCATATCCGCCATATGCACCGGAAGATGCTCCGGGTCGTAGGTATAGGTCAGATCCTTCAGGCCTTTGCCCAAAACAGCGGGGCCGTGGACATAGAAGAACCAGTTGGTTCTGGTCACCTCGTCAAAAGTGCGCAGGGTGGAGATGGTGCTGCCATCGGGGGCCACCCAGTCGAACAGAGGGGTAAGGATATGCTTATTGGTGCCGCGATAGAAAATGGCGTTTTCCAGACCAAAGCCACGGTAAAGCTGGGGAAGCTGAGAGGGCTGGCCGTAGCTGGTGGCCGTATATCCGGAGCGCATACAGCCGCCATATTCCTTTGCCATCTGGCGGCCCAGCAGCAGGTTGCGGATCATGGATTCCGGGGCGACCGTGTTGGTTTCGGGAAGGGTATACCAGCCCACAAGGCTAAGACGTCCGGCCTTAATGAGCTTTTTCACCCGTTCGCGGTTCTCTGGGCGAATGGTGAAGTAGTCCTCCAGAACGATGGCGCCGCCGTCCACGCAGAAGGTTTCGTATTCCGGCTTGTTTTCCAACACATCCAGAATATTGTCCATCAGCGCAGCCAGACGGAGCTTGCTCTGCTCCGGCGTGTGCCGCCATTCCCGATCCCAATGGGTACCGTTAATCAAGTGAATGATTCTTTTGTTCATGGTTTTATCTCCTTGCCGTGTTCATGGTTCGCTCAAAAAACCGTTTTTCTATTATCCTACAGCAAATTTTGATTTTGTCAAGAAGCAAAATAAAAACCTTTTTTGAAAAAAATTATTGCTTTTTTTTGCGGCTTTGCTATAATTGAAAAAACAGTTTTCTGGAGGAACACTATGCTGAAGGTAATTAGACGGGAGGGCCTGTCCAGGGAGGAATACGCCTTGGCAAGCTTTTTACAGGGCGGTATCAACAAAAAACATCCGCACAGCCTGCTGGTAGATGTGGATATCTACTTGAGCTATGTGAAGGAGCCATGGGCCTACATAGAGCTTTGGGAGGCTGCGGAGCTATGGAAACAGGAGTTTGCGGGTCTGGCGGTTTACGATCTGCAGGCAGACAATGTTTCTATCAACCTGGCGGCTACAGCCTGCGCGGCAGAGGATTATTTGGGCGTACCGAGAGCCTTGCTGGACAGGTTTCCGGATATGCCGGTGCTTTTTGACGCGGCGGACTATACGGGCAGCCGGGCTTGGCGCCAGAAGCAGGTGTTTGACCGGTATAAGGAAAAGCTGAATCCCGCAGGCCTGGTACACCAGGTGGTTTTGGGTGCGGATTTCCGCCTGGAGCTTCGGGACTATGCGATTTTCAAGGGATACCTTACCTTCTTTACAGATGAGATCCCGGAGGACCTGGCTTTCCGGGAAAAGGTGTTCGCCTGGGCGGACAGAAATATTGCTGTCTACGGTTGGACTGCCGATGAGATTGCATTTTTGAAGAGTGTATCCTCTTATGGAAACTATGTGGTGCCCATGGATTGGTCAGCCAACCATTCTTATTTTTCCGGAGAAACGTACTGCAAACAGCAGCTGCGGCAGAAAAACCGCACAGCGGAGCCCTTGACACCGGGCAAGCACTACGTGGCCATTGTGGTTTCCGATGGCGATAATGTGCAGTGGCTGGAGCGGGATTTTGCCACCACCTCCACCTACGGCCAGCGGCTGGGCTCCCCCGCAGAATACAAGGTCAACTGGACGATCTCACCGTCTATGACCTCCCTTTGCCCGGATCTGATGCAGGGGCTGTACGACAAGGCCAGAAGCGACAGCTTCATCAGCGGTGTTTCCGGCATCGGTTACACCAACCTGATGACCTATCCTGAGTCCCATCTGTCCGCCTTTGCCCGGCTGACGGCGGAGGCTATGGAGGAGGCAGACCTTTCTTGCCTGTGTATGCTGGATAACGTCGATACTCTGGCGGATATGGAAGCCACCCACCGGCGGCTGGATATTTTGGCTGCTTATGAGCAGATCCGGGGCGGTATCTGGGAACTGGATCCTGACAGATATAGTTCAGGCAGTGGCAGAGTGCTGTTTTCCTCCAACGGAAAGCCCTTCGTTTCGGTACGATTTTCTCTCTGGCACCCCTCCAACCGCCCCGGACAGGTCACCCGTGAATGGCTGGAGGAATACATCCGGCAGATCAATGCTCTGCCGGTATCTCCCAACACCATAGATGGATATACGGTGCTGAATGTACACCCGTGGACGATGGAAGGCAAAGATCTGGATTATCTCGTTTCCAGACTGGCGCCGCATATCGAGCTGGTGTATGTCCGCGATATGCTTGATGCGATCCGGGAAAACGTCCCTCATGAGGATGCGTACCCCGCCCAATGAGCAGGCCTGTCTGCCTGAAAACACAGGAAAAATCCGGGAAATGAACTTTGAGTGAAAAAGCGCGGAAGGCTGCGGCAATGCCGTGTCTGCGTGCAGAAAGCGGAGTTGATAATATGGCAGTTAAGATCAAGGATGTGGCGGAACGGGCCGGCGTTGCGAAATCGACCGTATCCAATGCTTTGACGGGAAACAAATATGTCAGCGAGGAGCTGAAGCGAAAAATCCTCAAAATATGCGAGGAGATGAATTATTATCCCAGCTTTTACGCATCCAAAATGGCGGGAGACCAGTCCAATATCATTGCGCTGTTTTTAGAAGAAAACGAAAGCGGCCAATATCATTCTTTCTATACAGAACTGATTGAGTCCTGCCTGAAGCATATATCTGCATCGGGCTATAATCTGTTCATTTCCTATAATGCGGATGGCCGGGAAAGACAAGGCCTGCTGCAAAAAGGCAAAACCCTGTTGGATGGCGCGATTATTATTTCCCCGGCCTCCCACGATGACGAGCGGATTGCTCTGCTGGAAGATGAGCTGATTCCCTGCGTGAGTATCGGTAAGCCTGCGGATTCTCAAATGGTCAGTTATGTGGACGTGGATAACGCCAGATTGGTCAGAAACGCTGTCCATCTGCTTGCTCTGAGCGGCTATACAAAGATCTATCTGCTTAATTCCAGCGAAAAGCTGAACATATCCTGCGACAGAACAGCTTCCTTTCTGGAGGCACTTACAGATGAAAAGCTGGAAGGGGATGAATCCAGCATCTGTTACTGTACGGAATCCAGCGAAGAAGAGGGCGCTGCCTTCGCCAAAAAGGTTATGGCAGAGGACGTGGCCTTTATCACGGCAAATACCTGGCTGGCCCAGGGCGTATATGCCTGTGCTGCGGAAATGGGGTTGGGGATCGGAGAAGATGTCGGCGTATTCGCTTTGGGCGGCAAGGTGGATCCCGAGAAAACACCACGGCTGGCCTATGCTACCCAGGACTACGGCAAGCTGGCTCGATTAGCGGCGGATATTCTGTTGCAGAATCTGGAGGAAATTGGGAAAGGAGAATTTTCTGAAAGGAAGATTATTTCCTTACCCTGCAAAATCAGCTTTGACGCATCTATCAATCGAAAATGAGTAGCCATTGCTCGTGCCGCAGCTTGCGTGGGCCTGCTCGGGGTCTCTCTCCGGCTGAGCCCTCAAGGCTCGCCGAAAGAAATGACGACGCATTTCTTTCGGCGAGCCACCCCAAAAGGGGCTTATTTTTTTGCTTTTTTCCGGTTGGCCTGCGAACGGCCTGTACGACCCGTAATCGTTCTGTAATTTACTTCTGTTGTACCCCCGAAAATTTTTAAATCACAAGATTTTATGGTGATTTTTTGTATATAGTTGGTCAAAAACTGATTTTCTAAAAACCGATTTTAAGCCGGTTTCAGCAAAATATTATTGAAAATGCATAATAGTCTACACAAGCAGCGTTGTTCGTTATTGACAAAAAGCTGCAATTATTTTGTGTAAAATGACAGGCAAATACAACTTGACAGAAACAAGTGTGATGATTTATAATAAAAACGCTCAGAAAACCGTTTTTTTGTTGTTTCCAGGGATAAATAGGGTCCGAGTTTGTAGTGAATAATCTCCAGAAAACAGGCTATATTTTCGGAAATTCCCCGGAAACTTGATTGGAATCCTCCGAAAACTAAAAAAACGATTTTACAGGAGTTTAACCTGTGATATCGGTAGCTGCCTTGCTGCAAACATCCAAAACACGAAAGGGAGAAAAGTATGAAAAAGTTTCGGGCGCTTCTTGTAATGTGTACGGTCTTTGTAGTTATGCTTACGGCGTGCAAGAATGACAAAGATCCTGCAAAGACCTCATCGAACCCTCCGGCAGATGCTGTCCCAGTGGAGAGCATTATCGTATCCACTGACGATGAAAACGGCGAGGGCACCAGGGAAAATCCGTATGCTGTTACCGTTGCTCAGGGCACCTCGATCGAGATTCCCTATGCTGTTCAGCCCAGGAACGCTACCGACAAGAGTTTCCAGTGGAGCGTTGAGGGCACAGACGGCTCAGGTATCAGCTTTGAGGACAACGACTCGAAGCTGGTTATCTCCGTAGCAAAGGAAGGCACCGCCGCTTTGGTCAAGGGCACTGCCAAGGATGGCAGCGGTGTGGATGTCTATATTCAGGTCAATGTTGGGGCCTATAATCCCGTTACCAATCTTACGGCAAGCGGCCTGATGGAATCCAGCGAGGAGGGCGTCGACTACGTTCTGGTGACCGCTTTGGGAACAAAGTGGGACATGAGCGGCGGCCTGCTGGCCCGTGGACAGGAACTGATGGACGGCGAGATCTTCGGCGGCCTGCAGGCTCCCAGGAATCTGATCTACTATCCGAACCTGCAGAACATGGGCTTCACGGTCGAACCCGCCGATGCGACCAATCCCGCCCTGCTGGTGTCCTACAGCAATGAGGGCGTTATCCGTGTGGAATCCAACGGCACCTGGACCGCTTTGAAAGCCGGTGAAACCATCGTTACCGTTTCCTCTTACACCGAGCCCGATGTGGCTATCAAGATCAAGGCCGTTGTGAAGGATACGCTGTATGCCGGCATCCTGCTTGAGGATTATCAGAATGCACCGCTGGCTGCCAACAGCAGCTGGGACCTGGATGCCGACCACGCAACCGAAAAACAGCTCTCCAGATACGGCGACTGGCATCTTGTGATGATGCACTCCAATTCCGTCCGCGGGGAGGAGAGTTCCGATAACAACCAGAAGATTTTCTACATGGGCAGCGGCGACCGTCCCTACGGCGTCTGCCTGGAAAACAATGTGGGCGCGGAGTCCGGCGGCAGCCTGACCGAAGCAGCCTCCATGATGTGGGCCAAAGTGTCCATTCCCGAGGGCGGAGTGACCTTCAATATCAAGATCGGCAACAATGATAAGGTTCACGGTCAGTACCGTGTGCTGTTCGTGGAAAATGATGGCAAGATCACCGTTCTGACCAATGATTGGGTCGGCTTTGCCACCGGCCCCAGCGAGTCCGTCCAGAAACTGCCGCTGCCGGCTGAGATCAAGGGCAAGACCGGTGCTGTTGTGGTTGAGCACAGAGTTACCGAATACGACAACAATGCCGAGCTGCAGATCAAGGCCATAAGCATCGAGGGTCAGGTGGACGTGACCGGCATCACCCTGGAAAAGGCCGTGGGAGAGTACAGACCCGGCCAGTCTTTCTTCCTGAAGGGTACGGTTACTCCCGAAAACGCCACCGACGATGGCATTACCTATGACTTGGGTAAAGACGCACAGA
The DNA here is from genome assembly GCA_947177105.1 of uncultured Lachnospiraceae bacterium. Lineage (GTDB taxonomy): Bacteria > Bacillota > Clostridia > Lachnospirales > Lachnospiraceae > Acetatifactor. Next base: position 10,204 of record CAMWTF010000003.1, read on the forward strand.
AGAGCGGCATCACTGTGGACGCCCATACTGGCGAAGTCAAGATCGATGAGAAGACCGCTCCCGGCAAATATGAGCTGGTCGCTGTTTCCAACGCGAACGAGTCCATCACCGCGACCTATACCCTGACGGTTACCACCGAAGAGATCGAGATCAACGTCTGGGATGGCAAGTCCGAGATCCTGAACGGCGTATCCGATGTCAAGTGGGTCATCGATGGCAGCACCGATGACGGTGTCGGCGAAGGCGCTGACCTGAAGATCGATGGTAACGAGTGGTCCGCCCTGGTTCTGGACGGCAGAAAGATCAAGGAAACCTCCTGCATCTTGACCTTCGGCGCCCGTGTGTTCCATAGAGACGGCGAGACCTATCCTCGCTTCTATGTGAAGGTCGACGGCCAGGTTGTCAGTGGCATCGATCAGAAGCAGGACTATTTCTATGTGGATACCGATGAGACACAGTACTGTAGCTATGACCTGTCCGAGTGGATCGGCAAGACTGTGAAGGTGGAGATCGGCATCACCCAGGGCACCCACGCTGTTGTCCAGCACATCAGCTTTAAGGGGACCTCAACTGCTGCTTAAAACAACGGCGACAAGCTGCGGGACGAGAAGGTGGATTCCCGGGCTCATACCAGTGACTGGAATGCCGGCATCGGCCAGGAGGTAAAAACTGCGATCGCCTAGCACAATGGGGTCACCCATTGCGTTATCCAGAAGATTTCTATGACCGATGTGGCTACTAAATAACCTTTGTAACCAAAGTAGCCGCCGCGTCAGTTTTGGTGTTGGCGGCTACTTTTGTTCCAAAATTACTTTCTACATCCGGAGGGAACTATATGAAAAAGATTGTATCTATAATCCTGGCAGTCGTAATGATCCTATCTGTTTCGGCTATGCTCACTGCCTGCTCTGACAGTCCGGACAAGGATCCTGCTGCGGGCAAGAATTCTGCCGGTGAGGGGAGCATTACTGTTTGGTGGCCGGGCGGATCTTCCACCACTGAGGCGGCCATCAAGCATGCAAAGGAAGATTATGAGACTGCACATCCTGGCGTGACGATCAACATTGAATTCCAGAGCACGGCGGATTTCTACTCCAGCTATACCATGGCCCTTATGGGTAAGAACTTCCCGGATGTGGCCTATGTTGACCATGTGTTTGTCCAGCGGCTGGCCTTTGATGGCCTGATCGCCGATCAGTCCAAATTGGGCCTGGATTCCTTGCGGGATCAGTATGTCGATTCTCTGTGGGAGCCAAACCTGTGGAATGGTGAGCTGTATGCGCTGCCTATGAGCGCCAACGTCCTGGTCAATACCTATAATAAGGCACTGCTGTCCAAGGTCTTGGGTAGAGAGTTCACGGATGCGGATCTGCCCGCCAACTGGGAGGAATACCTGGCTATCGGCGCCAAGATCAAGGCCTACAACGAACAGAACGGTTTGACCGACAACGATACCCTTTACCTGACCACTGTTCCCGCCGGCACCGGCGCGGAGTCCATGGGCGCTATGTTCTATCTGGCCTATTCTGCCCGCAGCGGCGGTACCCTGATGAACAGCGATCTGACGGAGACAACTCTGGCCACCGAGGCGAATCTGGACGCTGCCACCAAGATCAAGGAGCTGGCCAAGCTGGGCTATACCACCACGACCTTCAGTGAGAGCAAATTCGAAAACGGCAAGGTCGCCTTTATCGAAATGGGCCCCTGGAAGCTGACGGACTATGGCCGTATCGATGAGGCCAGCGCCGATATTGACTATGGCTATACCACGGTCATGCCCTTCAGCAAGGGCGGCGACATTTCCTCTACCCTGGGACTGTACTCCCTGGTCATTACCCAGAAGAGCCAGAATCAGGAACTGGCAGCTGACTTTATCAAGTATGTGACCACCGACACGAAGGTGCAGCTTGCCCACAATACCGTACAGAATCTGATGCCTACTACCAAAGAGGCGATCAAGGATGAATTCTACGCTGCTGACAACTGGAAGGTTTTTGTTGAGCAGTTGAATCATGCGGTAGCCCGTCCCGGCTCCAGTGCCTGGCCTGCGATCCAGCAATATGTGGCGGAGTTTGTGACCGGCTTGGTCAATGATACCCGTGAACCCGATTACATTTATGCGCTGCAAGCAGCTCTGGCTGAAAGGCTGGAGGATTTGGAGGACGAATAATGAATCAACTGGAGACACCGGTAATAAGATCTGCCCCAAAGAAAATGAAATATAGAGACGAGCTGAAGGCATACTCATTGCTGGGATTTCCCATAGCATGGTGGACTCTCTTTTTTGTGGTTGCCTTCTTTACCGCTTTGACATTCAGCTTTACGAATGTCTCCCTGAGAAGTCTTGCCACCGGCTCCAAGATCAAGTTCACTCTGGATAACTATAAGAACCTGCTTGCTGTAAACTGGAAGGACTTTGACCAGAGATACTGGGATTCCCTGGGCATTACGATCCTGTGGACTGTGGTTATGAGCATTGGCAACAACCTTATGGGCCTGCTGTGCGCCTTCCTCATCAGCCAGTTGAAAAGGGGAAACCGGTTCTTCCTGGCTCTGCTGTTCTGGCCGTCGCTGGTTTCCGGCGTTGTCGGCAGCGACGTGACAAAGCTGGTGTTCGGCTCGGACAATAACTCCCTGGCCAACACGCTGCTCAGGTTTTTTGGCCACGAACCCATCCAGTGGCTGACGGACGATCAGACAGCCATGCTTGCCTTGATGATCATGCCGTTTTTCTTTGGCTTCTGTACAAAGATGCTGATCTACTATTCCTCCCTTATTGCCGTTCCCAAGGATTATAAGGAGGCGGCAAGTCTGGATACGGACAGCCGATTCAAGATTTTTACCAAGATTACTCTGCCGTTGATCCAGAATGCGGTGGTGTTAAACCTGTTGCTCTCCATCATTGACGGCTTCAAAATCCTCGGACCCATGCAGTTGGTAACAAAAGGCGGCTATGGTACAGAATCCACCATGCTGTACATCTATAATACAGCTTTTGAGGATGGCAAATTTGGACGGGCCTGCGCCTATGCTACGGTCTTGTTTGTCATCATTCTGGTATTTACCCTCATCCAGCAGAAGCTTTCTACCAGCAAGGAGGTTGAAGACGTTGAGTAAGGCAACTGCAAGCAATCAAGCTTTAGCAGAAAAAAAGAGGACAAGGTCCGCAAAACAGAAGGCTCAGATGTTTCAGGTGATTTGCATCGTGGTTCTGTCGATCATTGCCTTCTGCCAGATGCTCCCCTTCTATTTGAAGCTGGTGGATTCTCTGCACTCGCCGGATCTGATCCCTGACAGCGATAAGCTGTACCTGTGGCCGGAGGGCGGAACCTTGCAGAACTATATGATGGCGCTGAAGGTCAGCGGCTTCTGGACGGCGCTGGGAAATACTATTTTCCATTCGGTCGTGTTTACCGGCATCAGCCTGTTTATTGCAATTATTATGGGCTATGTGCTGGCGAAAATGCGGTTCAGAGGCAAGAAATTTCTCAGCAATATCCTGCTGTGTACCATGATGGTACCTGGCGAAGTGCTGATGATCCCCAACTACATTCTGGTGATGAACATGGGCATCAACTACTCCATCTGGGGCTTGATCCTGCCAGGCATCGTGAATGTGTTCGGCATCTTCCTGGTGCGGCAGTATATGTCCAACATTCCGCAGTCCGTGCTGGAGAGCGCGGAAGTGGACGGCTGCAATGAGTTCAGAAAGATATTCAACATTGTGGTGCCCATGTCCAAGCCTATTTTGGTCACCTACATCATTCTGACCTTCGTGAGCACCTGGAACGAGTACCTGTGGCCCATGGTCATGCAGTCCAGCGGAAGCACCGTTGAGACACTCCAGTTGATCATGTACAAATTCTATCCGGCACTTGGTAACTATGCCGATGGATATGTCCGCTCTGCCGGTATGATCCTGATCACCATCCCCATCATCATTGTGTACATCATTTTCCAGAAATATTTCCTGGAACAAAACAATCTCAGTGGTATGAAGTGATCTCCATACCCATTCAGGAGGTACAAAAGCAATGAAAAAAAACACGAAAGCGGCAGCGCTGCTCCTGCTTGCGGCAATTCTCTGTTCCGTGTTTTTCGCGGCCTGTTCAGATAAGGGCGACAAACCGGCCGGCCCGGACAAAGGGACATGCTCCCACACGGACAGCGATGGTAACGGCGTTTGCGACAAATGCGGCGTTGTTACCGGCACGCATACAGACGAGTCCTTCTCCTACTATATGAATACTAAGCTCCCTGCGGATAAGAAGATCTACGTTCTGAATATGACCAGCGAGGGCTATGTGTTCGATGAGGATACGATGTTTACCGCCCAGGCGATCCAGGGACTGTTTGCCCGGAAGAGCGCGCTGTTCTATGTGGACAGCCACTATATGACCAACGGCGTCAACATCGATATGCACTACCTGGACTTGGCTGCCGAAAAGTACGGGATCACCTATGAATCCATTACCCTGGAGGATGCGGTCGCCAGGTATATCGCTTCCTGGGAAGAAAATGTTGCTGACGGCACCTGGGGCTCCGAGATCCCCCTGGAGAGCTACAACAACGTCCCCGGCGTGACTGCCTATACGGAAACCAGCGGCGCGGGCTATTCCACGCCCGGTTACATCGTCTACAAGGAGGGCGACGTTTCTGTCAACATCGCTGCTACCCTTGCGGGCATTACCGGCTTCCTCCCGGTGTCGGAAAATGATGTGGAGTTCTATAAGGGGCTGGGCCTGGTTGAAAAGTTCAATGTCAACAATGCCGCTCTGACCTACAAGTGGCTATTTAACAACGCAATGAGCGAGCTGTCCACCGAGGGCCTGATCCACCAGAACTACCAGTCTACCGGCCTTACCAACAAGTTCATCAAGGACTACGGTATCTGCAACAGGTATTTCCACGTTTACTATGATGAGGTGTCCATTGTGGGCAACTCCTTTAAGAAGACCCTCCATAGCTTTCTGGACGATAACTGTCCCATCTTTGGCTATACCTACTCTGAGGATGACGATGTGTCCTTCTTCTCTCAGTACGGTCAGTTCATTGTTCCTACGGACTATACCTGCAACCTGACTTTCCTGGCAGCGGACGAGTTTGCCGGCAAGATTTACAAGCAGCCCAATGATGATGCCAAACTCCCGGCGGAGCAGGACAAGCACTATGTGGCCTTTGTGGTATCCGACGGCGATAATGCTACCTACTGGCAGAACACCGCAGCCTTTGCCGCCAACTACATGAATGCCTCCGGCAGAGAAAGGGATACGTTCCCTGTCACTTGGTCCATGACGCCGTCCCTGGCTGACCTGATGCCCCTGGTGCTGGAAAATGTATACAGCAATCAGGCCAATGGCTATGACTATTTCTGCGCTCCTGTTTCCGGCCAGGGCTATATCAACGCTGGTAATTTTGAGGCGGAGAATGACGGTGCATATTTTGCCGACTTTGTCAGCAAACTTGATGTGTACATGAATAAAGCAGACCTGTCTGTTGTCACGGTCATCGGCGGCAATCAGGCGGGCGACCTGGTCAATGTGCTCAACGGCTATGCAAGCTGCAAGAGCGTGACCGGCGGCATCGTTTACGATGGCAACAAATATTTTGGCGCCAACCCCGGCGGTGTGATCTGGATCAACGGCAAACCCTTTGTGCAGCCCCGTGACTCCCTGTGGGAGACAACTCCGGCTTACATCGCAGCCCGTATCAACACCTATTCCACCGACATTACCACCATTGATGCCTACTCTATCATCAATGTCCATCCCTGGTCCCACTCGTATGAGGATATCCGTACCATCGTGGGTATGCTCAATGATAAGGTGGAGGTCGTCAGTGTAGACCGGCTGATCCAAATGATGGCCGACAACGTGAAGGATAAGTCCAACACCACTTCCTTCAAGGTTCCCGAAAAGAACGGTGTCAGCATTCCTGAGGAGTACTTGCAGAGCAATCCTTCCCTGATCCCCGTGAATCCGCTGTACAATGATTTTCTGCTGTGGCAGGAGGATTGGTCCGGTTCCGGCGTGAACTATAACAACACGGATCCCGCCTGCTCCAATGTTGGCGCCATGTACAAGGGCAATATCAGTATTGGGGCAGGAACGACAGCCACAAAGACTGCATTCACTCTGCCGGCTATTGACAACTACTGGTTCAACTTCAACGCTAGAGCCGATAGTTTGGATCCCGCCGAGACAGCGACCTTCGATGTGGTTATGACTGTTGACGGCGTAGAGAAAACTGTTATGTCCAGTGTGATGCTGCGTGGCGTCCAAGGCACGGAGACCCTCAAGGTGACGGGTGACGGCTGGCAGTGCTTCGCATTCCCTGTTGCTCAGTACTTTGCTGACTACAAGGGCAAAAGCTGCGAGGTGAAAATCATCGTCAAGAGCGGCGATGCTGGCATCCGTCTGGATCAGGTGGCCTTCAAGGAGCGCTCCGTGGATCCCGCCATCGATATGAGCAAGGTGGATGTCTACAACAACACGTTCGATGAAACTACGGAGGACTGGATGCTGGGCGAGCAGTACAAGACCAGCCAATACTACTGGTGGGATGTCATCGACAGAAAGACCCTGAAGTGTGAAGGCTACATCCAGATCGACTGCTCTGACGGCGGCGGTGACGAAAAGAGAAACGGCAATACGAATGCGTGGATGGCTAAGCATTATGTGCTGCCGGAGTCCGACAACATTTCTCTGAAGTTCAATGTGACCAGCGACAACCCCACTGGTGCCTACGTGAAGATTTCTCTGTATGTGGAAGGAAAGTACTTCGTGCTGTACGACTGGCAGTCTGCAGATCCCTCCTTTGACAGATCCAATATCGAGATCTCTCTGAAGAGCCTGGATTCCACCCTTAATTTCAGCGGAAAAGAAGTCACGGTCGTTTTTGAAGCAAGAGATGGCGGCTGCAACAACGGTGTCGGCGAGGCATGTCAGCTTATGGACTTTATTACGGTCGCCTGATAAAAGATATCTGAAAGGGGAGCATCCTGGATGCTCCCCTTTCTTTCAAAAGAAGTCAACTATGAGACGAAATCTGGCGCTCTTTTGTACACTTGCTTTGCTGATCTCCTGTGCGGCGGCTGCTTTTTCCGGTTGCCAGAAGAATACGCCCCCACTCTGACATATCAAGAGCGAGAAGATGGCTGTAACGATAGTGAGAACAGAGGCTGGTTCCTCCGCTAGGAAGACGGCAGAGAACAGAATCCGGGGAGTGCCGATCGAGGGGGCTCCGGCACCTGGTCGAATTTCTTGAGGATATTCGTTTTCTCTCCGCTGACCCACATCTCGACCCACGTTAGGAAATCACGCGATGGACGTGGTGGACCAATCAGAATATCTGTGTTGTGTATACCGTACCAAACACCCCTGTTTGGATGCAAAATCATTCTGCCTCCATCCGCGACACATCTTCACACACATGAGGCCACTGGTTCGAGTCCAGTAGTCTCCACCAGGAAAATCCCTTAGAGCCGCAAGGCTTTGAGGGATTTTTTCTTTGCTTTTTCCGAAGGGGTTTGACCCTCAGATTTCTCGTAATTTGCGGCAATTCGGGGTGATTTTCGATGGTGTTGTTGCAAAAGTGTTGCAAATTTTTAAAACCCGCTAACCGTTGTGGCGCAATGCTCAGCGCGGCTTTTTGCCGCTTTGGCAGAAGCGGTGGCTGGAAAGCGTGCGATACGCCATCAAAAGCAGGGATGTTGCAGCGCTGCAAGATTTTAGGTACCTATGCAGTTGCTCTCAACGCTTCACGAACCTTTTCTGCCGTCTTAGCTTCCCGTGATCGCCGGTCATAGTGGGTATAGACTTTCAATGTCATATCCATCGTGCTATGTCCTGCAAGATACTGGATCTCTTTGATGTCCAGACCTGCTTCAAAGAGGCGGGTAATGTAAGTGTGACGCAGAATATGGGCTGTGATATGCGTATCCGGAAGTTCGCGCTCAATCAATTTCCACATGCTTCTGTAGGAGGATTGTGTAAGTGGACTGTGGTTCTGCATAGCCAGCACGTATTTGGAATGGGATGTCTTCTTCTCCTGCTTCAGCCATGCCTCCAGTTCCTCCGACAGCGGAAGGTTTCGTTTGCCCGCATCCGTCTTCAAGTAATCGTTGACCGTTGTCTTTTTGCAGTCACGCCCCAACAGTGCGCTTTGCCGGACATAGATCATTTTCTTGGTAAAGTCGATATTGTCCCAAGTGAGAGCCAGGATCTCTCCACGGCGCATTCCTGTGTGCAGCGCGATCAGTAAAAAGGTCCGCGCACGATGGTTTTTCACTCGCTCCAGGAGAAGGCGGCTTTCCTCTGCTGGGATGGTTTCTTTCTCCGCCGTTTTCTTTCCACCAGGCTTCAGCATACTGCTTACCGGCGACTTAGCAATCAGACCATTTTCTGCCGCAACCTTAAAAATGCTCCGCAGATTGATTAACACTTTGGATTGCAGCGAATTGCTTTTGATGGCCAATCCCGCCATAATTGCCTGGATATGCATCGGGGTAATATCCCGGAGCCGGTAGCCACCAATTACAGGGAGAATGTAGTGGTTCAGGGTATTCCTGATAGCAATCAGGCTGTTTTCCCGCAGATACGGTTTCTTATACATATCATACCACATCTGTGCGAAATGGCCGAAGGTTTCTTCGCTGCAAATATCCACCCCTGAATTGACCAGGATCTGGGCTTTCATGACCTTCTCATCCAGTTCTTTTTGCGTTTTAGCACGAAAGTATTTGCGCGTACCATCTGGAAGTTGGATTGCCTTTGTGAGATATTCGTATTTTTTCTGCGTTTTCGTCATTTGGCATTCTCCTTTCAGTAATGCCCTGTGCTATAGCATATTTATTATACATAAAAAACATGCTGCCGCAAGGTATTATTTAATTTCCGCACGCCGATAAAACGACTATACAAAATTACAGGCTTTCTTTACTCAATTTGCCAGACTTTGCTTGCTTTGCTATTGGGGATGCCCTCTTGCTGCATAGGCGCTATTTCGCCCGTAAGATAACGCTCCAGGACCTCCAGGGTTACAAGGTACTTCTTCCCTACCTTGACGCTTGGAACGGCTCCTGAGCGAAGCAACATGCGGATAGCGGTTTCTGTGAGACTGGTCTGCGGATCTTTTTCGCGAAAGTAAGCAGTTGCCTCTTTGATGGTTCTGGTTCGTACCATAATATACCCCTCCTCACAGTCTTGAAAAAAGTGGCTGTTGATGAAAACGAGATGCTCTCCGGTTCACAGACCAGAGAGCATCTTCTTTTGACAGCTTAATCATAACACAGAGAATAGTGCCCTTGCAATACCCTCCGGTGTGAATCGTTTGTGAACGCACAGTGCCCTTGATGTGCCCCAAGTGTGCCCTTGGCTATGGCTGAGGGCCATCTGTGAAGGTATATATTGCCGCAAGGCGGTCTACAACTTCTTCATGAGCTTCAGAATTTATCCGATCCGCCTGCTCCTGATAGTTCAGCGCAATATAGAGCGTTTTATTGGAGATGTGGCCTTTGCCGCGGGCAGCTCCATCGCCGTGGCCCAGCGACATTGCCCCAATCATTTCATCTGGCGAAACATTTGCCGGATGTTCCAGCTCATAATGCAAAAGGGCAATCTGGTTCATACGTTTATGATATGACTCTAATAGACCGATTACATAAGCTTTTGTTTCGACAGCCATTTTGTTCCCTCTATTGACAGCCCAGGAAGGCCGCCGGCAATAATCCCATTCCTTCCGTTAATGTAGGCCCGGTTTCTGCATAGCAGAACTGTGTTCGAGCCACCAAGACGTTTTCGCAGGTGGGGCCCGCCCGGCCATTAATGAGATGGCATAACCCCTGTGAGCCATGACATTGCTGTATACAAATGCCGTAGTGGCGATCTGGCTGACAAAGATTATTGTTGTCAGCCAGATCTGCCAGAGAAATTCCCAGTACACATGAATTCCTCCTGTGTGACGGAGAGTCGCCCGAAAAATGGTATTGTCCGTCTGTTTCTGTCAGTATATGCCGAAGATTAGAACAAACTGTGACAAAGTTCTGGAATTTCTTTGGAATCGTTCGACTGATTTCGACATTTTTAGCGTAAAAGCATCTGGAATCCACTTTTTTACCAAATATCATACAAAAGATCATATGCGTTCAGCGAAGCGGTACCCCACTCTAAATACGGTTCGGATGTAATCGTTATCCTTGGGGTGAAGTTCCAGTTTTTGACGCAGGGAAGAAATATGGTCAGATACGGTAGAGATTCCCAGATCGTCTCGTGCTTTCCATATATGAGAATAAATCTGCTCTCTGGAGAAAACCACTCCAGGACTGTTAGCCAGCAGATGCAACAAGTCGAACTCCTTCGGTGTAAGGTTGATTGTCTGCCCCCGCATCCGCACTTCCCGGCGCAGCGGATCAATAAACAGTTCTTTATGTTCAATACATGGAAGAAGACTTCCGGTACGTACACACCTCAATCTGCCTTCTCTGCGCATTACGGAATTGAGAATTGCAAGGATCTCGCTTTGATCAACCGGCAACTGAACACATACATCTGCACCCTGGTCAAGCATATCTGCCCGGTCTGTACTGCCGGAAAATGAGGCAGCTAGAATGATATCTGGGGGCGGGTACAAAAATCTGGTCATCATTTCTGCCAAAATAGGCCGGGCAGCATCTATATCCAGATCCAGCCAAAGGAAGGCTGGGATATGAGTTTGCAAAGCAGACATGAGCAAATTGGTATCTGTGACAATCGTGACTGGTATATCATGTTCTGCCAATGAGGTATACGCTGTCTCTATATGGTCTTTGCGGTTAGAAAGAATCAGAATATCTTGCTTCACGGTCAACTCCTTTATCCGCGCATTACCTGCTTGTAATGCCGCTATATACCTGATATAATGAAAAAATACAGGACACGGAGGAGCAATATGCAGTTTTGGGATGCGGTTATTTTTGACCTGGACGGTACACTCTGGAATCCAGCCGATGGAATCCTTACAGCATGGAACAAAGGATTTGCTGCACATGGCTTGCCGCCTTTTATTACCAAGTCCCATGTTGAGCATTGGATGGGGATGCTGCTCCCGGATATTGCAGCGTACATTCTCCCTGATATGGATGTGAACGAACGGCTCAAGTTAGTCATGGACTGTGTTCATCTGGAGAATGAATATCTTTCCCAGCATGGAGGTATTCTTTATCCCGGTGTAACAGAAACCTTGGCACAGCTGTCCGATGTTGTTCCACTATCCATCGTCAGCAACTGCGAGGACGGTTACATAGAAGGATTTTTTGCGGCGCACCATCTTGGGGAGTATTTTGCTGACTATGAACATCCCGGACGCACGGGACTGGATAAAGCCGGAAACATCCGGTTAATCATGGAGCGGAACGGCTGGCAGCATCCGGCATATATCGGTGATACGCAGATCGACCGTGATGCGGCACAGGCTGCCGGCATTCCTTTCATCCACGCAAATTATGGCTTCGGGCAGTTGGATGGAGTGATCCAAATGAACCGTTTTGCGGAATTACCACATCTTCTATATTCGATCCCACCACATTGACCGGTTGGAGACATCTTTATTGAAAACAATTTATGAGGGAGGCAGCTCGTATGCACAGCGGCAAATCGGATTGCAATCAGGACTTCAGGTATCTGCAGCTGCGGCTATGTATCAGTTTAGGGCTCCTTTTCATAAAAGCCTGCATCAAGATTCTTTTGCATACAGGAAAGATCTATTTCCCGTTTGAGTTGATAGCTGCAATCCTTCTGGCAACAAACCTCGCTACTCTGCGGCATATGCCAAAGAAGAAATTTTCGGAGGAGAAAAAGGAGGAGTGGGAATACCAGATGTTCACAAATGCCGGGTTCTTGATCGGCGTGGTATTTGCTTTGGTGAGTTGGTGTATCCAATTATTGCCCGTCTAGGCAATTTCAATTAACTAGCGCTGAAGTTCGTTGCACAAGCCAATAGCCGCACTTTGCTTATGCTGTTACGGCATCGAGCAAAGTGCGGCTATATGTTCCTAATACCGGGTACATCAAAATTTGAACTACTTCAAAATCTGCTAACAGCGATCAAATGCAGTCGCCTAGTAGTTATTTAGCTCTATGTGTGAGGTATGCGTTGATTCCACCAATAACAGCACTATAATTGATAGTAATATCCAGACCATCAAAAGTGCACGTCTCAATTTTATGGCAGTTTCCTTTTTCGTTGAGAATAAAGTCTATGTGCTGATCCGTACATAAAGACAGGTTCAGTCCTCCCAATAGAACTTATGTGCGATTACACGATCCGCAGACGGCAATCCGATGGCGTACCAGTTTTTTCACCGCCTCCCTGCCGGGACCGCCAAATTTCTTAGGATCGTATAGCGCCGGGTCACCGGAGAGCGTCTGTCGGGTGGCCTCCGTGTAGGCGACCCGCAGCTCCGTGGCGAAGTTGACCTTGCACACACCCAGGGAAATAGCCCTCTGCACGTCCTCGTCCGGAACACCAGAGGAACCGTGAAGCACCAGCGGCACGGATACTGCGTCCCGCAGCTGAGCCAGCCGGTCAAAGTCCAGTTTGGGCTTGCCCTTGTAGAACCCGTGGGCTGTGCCAATGGCTACCGCCAGGGAGTCGATCCCTGTCTCCTCCACAAATCGGGCGGCCTCGCCAGGATCGGTATAGATGTCCTCGCCGGGCTTCACCTCCAGGCTGTCCTCCTTGCCTCCCAGACGGCCCAGTTCCGCCTCCACAGCGGGCTGCTGGGAGACGTCTCCGGCCATCTGCACTACCCGGCGGACCAAGGCGATGTTTTCCTCCAGGGGCAGTTTAGACCCATCGATCATCACCGAAGTATACCCGTCCCACGCCGCCTGACGGCACAAATCGAAACTGTCCCCATGATCCAGATGGATCGCCACGGGAATACGTACCTTTCCGGCGATGGCCTGAGCCATGGCGGCAAACACCGCCGTGCTCGCGTACCGCAAGGTGGACGGCGTGGTTTGCAGCATCAGCGGCGCAGACTCGGCCTCTGCAGCGGCGACCACTGCCTGCATCATTTCCATGTTTTCCACATTGAACGCGCCAACGGCATAGCCGTGGGCCTGCGCATCTTTCAAAAGCTTTCTACTGTTAACTAAAGGCATATGATCCCTCCTTTTGTCTACTGTGGTATTGTTGCATACAAATAATCGTCAATGCAATCCCCCGCCCGGTCGATCAGGAGATCGGCGGCCCGGAGCGGCAGCTCTCCGGACTGTACCCGGACGTACTGCACCGGCATGTATTGGCTGAGCAGCGCCATAGGAATATTGGTGGAATCCAGATTTGCAAGCAATGCCTGCATGGCGGCCTGCACCTTGGGATGGACCAGGTAGTACCTGGCCCGGTCGGAGTAACTGAAAGCCCGGGCATACCGCTTCCGGGGCAAATCGCCGTGGTAATACTTCGCCCACTGGCTCTTGTCTTCCAGCATAGCCTGCTCCAGCACGGCGCGGAAATGGGAGCAGGGGAAATCGCTGACGCCGTACAGCTCTTTCTCAATCTGCTCCAGGGCAAACAACCCCTCCCGAAGCGCAAAAGTCAGGGCCGGTCCCACCTTCAGGATCGCCACGCCGTCCTCTACCATCTCCCGCAGGCGTTCCCTGGGCTGGTAGTCGGTGGAATGGCCCTCGAAGACTAGGCCGGGGTGGTGGTCCAGGCACGCCATCAAATCTTTTGCGGCGGCGCGGTTATAGGTGATGACGCTGTCATCGGCAAATTCCACGCCTGGCTGTACCACCAGCGCAGCCACCCGCTCCCAAGCATCGTCCAGCCCCTCCTCAGTAAAGGCGCGGCGGAACTCCGCCAGTGTGGCCTCGCAGTCCGCCGGGGAGGTAACGGCCACGCTGTCCTCGTTTTCCTGAGCCCCGCCGGGGATCGGGACCTCGCTGCCGATGACATACACCGGGGCGGGGGCCTCTGGATGCTCCTCGCTATACTGGACAAAGGAGTCCTCTGCCGCGCGGCAGAGCCGGGCTCCCCGCCGGGCGATCACCGCATCGGACAGCCGGACGTTGGGATCATCGTCCGCCACGCGCATACTGGTATCAATATGTATCTTGGAGAAGCCTGCCAGCACATAAGAGCGAATCAGTTCCTCCGCATTGGTCATGGCCTGCGCCTCGGGGAAAGCCGTCCAGGTCAGGGGTCCCAGGTGGTCGCCGCCGCAGAGCAGCCTCTCAATGGGAAATTGCTCCTCAGCAGCCAGACGGTCCAGAAACTGCCGGAACGCGGCGGGAGTCATGCCAGTGTATCCGCCGTTTTGATTGACCTGATTGGCGGTAGATTCTACCAAGACAACCGTATCATTGGCCTTGGCCCGGCGGAGAGCGGCACGGATGACGTACTCGTTGGCGCTGCAGCAGGAATAGATGCCTTTTTCTCGATTGGAACTGCGGTTATGCAGCAGATGCAGGATTGGATTCTGAGTGATTGTTTTCATTGTCAATACCTTTCCTCAAAGAGTCGAGGCACCCGGCGCTTACCGCCGGGCGCCTCTTGGGGGTGCGCTATGTGTGAAAGAGGGAGAGAGTGTGTGTGATATTACTTCTTTGCCTTACGGGCAGCCAGCTCCTCCATGATCTCGGCGTGACGCTTCTCATCAAGCTTATAGAAGAACATCGGAATCACAGCCAGGATCATGACGCAGGCGTTGACCAGGGTATACAAGAGATGGAACCCACTCAGAACTGCGGGAGCCTGCACAGCTGCTTCCGGATTCATTCCTGTCATGCCGATTGCTGCAACTACCACCAGAGCGGCCAGGGCAGCAACGCACTTTGTGACAAAGCAACGGGTGGAGGTAATCATAGCCTCGTTCCGCTGGCCAGTCTTCCACTCGCCGTACTCAATGGTATCGGCCATCATGGCGTTGACGCACACAATCGCAGCCCCGCTTGTGGTTGTCGTGATCGCCGCGCACACACACAGCAGTGCATAATTACCCCAGCCAATGAAGTACAGAGCAATGTTTGTTGCTGCATAGATAGTAGCGATACCAAACATACAGTTCTTTTTCCCAATGCGTTTTGCGCAAAGAGTGAACAGAATCGCGCCGACAACCATGCCAACCGTACCGATTGCGCTTAACGGAGCCATAAGCGCAACATTGCCCAAGTTATACTGGCAGTAGTAATACAGGAGATATCCCCGGAGAACCATGCCGCCCAGGCAGAAAATATTGGAAATCTGGACGCAGAGCAGGGGCTGGTTTGTAAAGATGTTCTTCAGTGCTAATACCAGGCTGAATTTCTCCGTATCATCCGGAACAACGTGCTCTCTTACCATCTTAAAGCAGAGGAAGTACATGATGGAAGCAAAGACAGCAAGGATCAGCGCCATATAGAAATACGATGTCCACTCATATGTGCCGAACTGTGCCAGAATGATCGGCATAACGACCCCCAGCAGACCGGTAACCAGATTGGATGCCGTGGTGGTCGAGCCAATGATGCTGGAGCGCTCGGCTGTATTGCTGGTCATTGCAGCGGGCAGAGACCAGAAAGGAATGTCTACCGCCGTAAAGGCAATGCTCCCTGTAAGGATGTACAATATACCGGCAACCGCGCACAAGCCGGTAACGCCAATGGGCAATTTAATAAAGCTTAGCGCCATCAGCAGGCAGAACAGCGGACCAGCCCGGAGCACCCAGGGACGGAAGCGTCCCCATTTGCTTCTGGTGCGGTCAGCGATCACACCCATGGAAATGTCAGTAAACGCATCAAAGAAACGCCCTGCTGTGCCAAGGACCCCGATAAACGCTGCGGGCAGCATCAGAATGTCCGTCATAAATGGCATCATCCAGGTTCCCCACATGGTATATGCAGAATCGTGGCCCAGTACGCCGAGAGCATGGCCGATCTGCTCTTTCCTGGTACACATCTTGGGTTCTTCCGTTTTAGTGGTTGTTTTGATTTCAGCAGACATGATTTACCCTCCTATTTTCCGTTATACTACAACGAATCAGTTAAATTTTGGCAGCCACCTGCCGTGAGCTTCTATCATGTCATCCACCAGAGCACGTATCTCATCAATCGTCAGCTCCGCAGAAGCATGAGGGTCAAGCATGGCCGCTTGATAGATATACTCTTTCCTTCCGGTCAGCGCTGCGTCTACTGTAAGCTGATGCACTCCAATATGATGCATATTCAAGGCTGCCAACTGATGCGGCAATGCACCAATATGGCAAGGTTGGATGCCGCCCTCGTTTGCAAGGCAGGTTACTTCTACGCAGCAATCCCGGGGCAAATTATCAATGAGCCCATTGTTCATGACATTGCCGCCAAACGAGAACGGTTTGCCGGTCTCCAGTCCCTCTATAATGCCGGAAGCATATTCGTGGCTGTGGGTGTGCGTCAGCTCCTCGTTATGGATAATTTGTTCAGCCAGGCCAGCCCAATCTTCCAGGCTGATGCGGCAGCGGCGAGGGTACTCGTCCAGAGGGACATTATACTTTTCAATTAATTCGGGATGGCCCTTTTTAATGAAGTAGGGGTAATATTCAGAACTGTGTTCACTGGATTCCGTCACGTAATATCCGAATTGCCGCATCAGTTCAAACCGAACCATGTTATCGTGGTTATCGACCGAATACTTGCCGGTAAGGGGTTTCCACTTCTTCCTGACCTCCGGGGGATACGGATCATTCAAAGGACCTTCAAATGCCTTTTTCTTGATGATGGGGTAATAGTCCTCGCCATTGCGCTCTATGTTCAAGAGCCATGCCTGGTGATTGATACCGGCAATCTTATACGTCACCCCATCCTGCGGCAGTTCGAGCATATGAAACAGTTCAGGAATGCACTCCTGGTGAGAGTGGCACAAACCGACAGCTTTTACCGAGGAATACCGATTCCAGGCCAGGGTCAAAATAGACATAGGATTTGTATAGTTAATGAACAGAGCATTAGGACAGACCTTTTCCATGTCTTCTGCAAATCCTCGCATGACCGGAATGGTTCGCAGCCCGCGGAAAATTCCGCCTATACCGTGGGTGTCTCCGATGGTTTGCTGAAGACCATACTTCTTGGGAACTTCAAAATCGGTAATTGTACATGGGTCATAACCACCAACCTGAATCGCGTTGACAACGTATTTTGCATCACGCAATGCATCCTGCCGGTCAGCGTACTTGACAATTTTTGCCCTGCCTTCGTTGCAGTTGCGGTTGATGATGGATAGCATTTTGTGGGATTCATCCAACCGCTGGGGATCAATATCAAACAATGCATATTCCCAATCCCGCAGGCAATCTGTCATCATACAGTCTCCGAGAACATTTTTTGCAAAGGTGCTGCTTCCTGCACCCAAAAATGTGATCTTGTTCATATGTTTCTCCTTTTTCCCAGCACTTAAATCATTTAATATGCGTTTAGTTCATATTCGCTTGCATAAGCCAAGTAGTCAATATCTACCGTGCCTAAGTTATACATCAGCCGGATGG
>CAMWTF010000004.1 GCA_947177105.1 uncultured Lachnospiraceae bacterium
GCACCCGGTTCTGGATGATCTCCGCCACCTGCTTAGCGGTCTTGACTCCGGATAAGTAGGTGCGGGCCTCCTCCAGTATGATATCCTCTATGTAATAGGTGTTTTGAGGACGGGAAACCGCCCGATCCAGAATATCCTTATATTCCTCTGTCCAGGGGGAGCCGTCCGGCTTTGTATATAGTCCATGATATTGACCGCCGCCTGTAGAGTATTTCCATGGAAGCTCTGTCGGGTAATCATCCATATAGACTATACTTTTCTCCAGTATGTCATTTCTGACGGGATGGGACAATTCCCTCTGCCTTTGCCAGCCAAAAAGGCTAGCCAGATAGGCGTCAATCAGTTCCCTGTGCTCCGCCTGGGCGCTTACCACCAGGAAGTAATCGGCGTTCCAATAGTTTCCTTTTTCCGCCTCAGTGGGAAATCCCACCGGGTGGAACCCCTCGCCCATACGGGACAGCTCCTCACTGAAATCCACAAAGCTCTCCATATTGGGATAGAAAGAGGCGGCGCCGCCGTCCTTCATTATGGAAGGGGAAGAATTATCGCCGGTGGCCTCGTTCACAGTCTCCAGCGCCCTTATAAAAAGAGGATTGTCAAAATCACAGGTGCCGGCATCCATGTCCAGGAAGGGGGAGTTTGGCAGATCCTGCAGAAGCAGCAGGCGCAGCGCATTTATCTTGGCCATGTACCGGCGGCTGGTCATGATTTTCTCAAATTCCGGGTGCTCCTCCATCACATCCAGGGCCTCCTCCAGCGTCCAGTTCTCCTCCGGCCACACCTCGTCTGAGACCAGCAGGGTGGTCACATAGGCTTGCGGGGGAAGACCTATCTGGCGCCCGTCTATCACACCGCAGGAGAGCGCCCCTTCGTAGAGGGATTCCCGCAGATCCTCATCCAATACGCCGCTTAAGTCCGCCAGCACACCCTTCTCGTACAGCGTCCGCATATCTTCGCCTGACACATAGTAGATGTCCGCTCCGTTTCCCGCAATCAGGTCCGCTATGGATCGGGTGCGGAAGTCCGCCAGGCTTCCCTCCGCCTGCTGCATAAGGATCGGATGCTCCATATGCTCCTGGGAGAACATGACGGCGCTGGAGTTGATAAAGGAGCTGTCTTTCACCAGACTGGCCAAATATATGGGATCTCCCTCCTCGCCCGGTTCCGGCCCCAGTTTACAGATGATAGCCTTTTCCCGGCTATAATCCATTATGATCGGAAAACCAGCGTCGCTGATAGCTATAAAAATATCTAAATGGTTTTTTCCCAGCCCTTTATCCTTATAGCTGAAACAGACTCCTGCGTCTCCTGTAAGGAGGTTCCAGCGGTACAGCTGACCATTATCCCCATAATATAGGACGCCGTCGGCAGTGATCGCCATGGGGCTTGAATGGGGCGGAAGTTCCGTGAAAAACCTTCCCTGGTTGGTGGAAGGGTCATACATTACCAGGATCCCTTCCTGTTCCATGTTGCTGTATAGCTCAAAGACGGGTTCTCCCTGGGCTGTCTTCATAGCAAAATTGCAAAAAATGTCTTCCTTATCCCAGGCCAGCTGGGCAAGGGTTTTTCCCTCTGCGTCAAGTACTATGACCCTATTGTTAGCTTCAAGGTAATAATGTCCATCACAGTCAACAAAGACTCTTGAAAAGAAACGAGAGCCGTCAGCATACTCTGTAATGCAGCCTTCGCTTGTCTGTATGATCGGATACAGGTCTATGGCGCTTATAAATTCCCCCTCAATGGAAAAATGCATGGCCAGATATGCCAGGGTTTCCGTATCCTTCTGTACATGGACAAGGAGCACATATTCCTGAGGATTCAGAATATCAAAAGAGGATACGGACATCTCTGCGTCTCCGTATTCCTCCATATCCGGCAGTTCAATGAGTCGATGCCAGATTTCTCCAGTCGAATCCTCGTAGCCGCTTAGGCAATAGACGTTCGGGGCGGTTGAATCGGCGGAAACAGAACATTCGGTCATCGCGTAAAAATTTGCTCCCCAATGCCTGTATCCGCTGAATATGCTGCCATATTCCTGCTCCGGCTGATACTCCAGTCCGCTGATATATTTTTCAACATAATATATTCCTCCGTTGTATGTACCGTCGCCGTTTACCCAAGCTTCTGTTTTCCAGTCGCGGTTATTGCGACCCGAATCTGTTTGGAGTGAATCGGTGGTATTGTTCACGTCTGAACGACCGCAGGCCGTCAGAGAGAGCAGCAGTATCAGTAATAATATCGGATTATATATTTTTTTGGGCATATTATCCTTTCCTACTTATTAAGAAGCGCCTTCTAACATATACTTCAAGTAATCAATAAACTTCGAGACTCTAAGAATAAAATTTTTAGAGTCTCGACAAAGCTGGAAAGTCAAAACTTAATATGTAGAGCGATGATTTTCCGATTTGTGATTAATGGTATCCACTACTGTTCCGCAATCTAAGCAGTGATAGGTTGTGAAGTATTCTGTTACATCCACTTTACAATTTTTACCATCGTGCTGATGGGTATATGAGTAAGATGAAGTAACAGTATCAAAGGAAGATATATTGGTGTGATCACATGCCTCCCTCGCCGCCGCTGCCTGTACAGCGATACCATTAAATAATAACCCCAAAACCATCAGTGACGCTAAAATGCTTCTTTTCATACGGAAATCCTCCTCCTGTCACACTGACAATATATTTTTTTATAATATAACATATAATAAAAATGAAGTCAATTAATGTTATGCTTAGCATGTAAAATTTCACAAACGGCATAATATATTTATGACAGTACGTGGATTTTTTATAGATTAGGAATTGTATTTATCATGTACTTTCATAGAAGTGGTCTATCAATATAAGAGAGCGATACCCGGCCATTTAGGTGTCCGAATATCGCTCTGTGTAAAATCTATCGGTTATCAGGTCATTGCTGTTCGTGCAGGTATAGCTGCACCCGGTTCTGGATGATCTCCGCCACCTGCTTAGCGGTCTTGACTCCGGATAAATAGGTGCGGGCCTCTTCCAATATGATGTCCTCTATATAATAGGTATTTTGGGGACGGGAAACCGCCCGATCCAGAATATCCTTATATTCCTCTGTCCAGGGAGAACCGTCCGGCTTTGTGGCTAATAAATAATACGTTCCGCCGCCCATAGTGTACTCCCATGAGGGTTCCGGTACGTCCGTATAATATACACCAGTTTCCACTATGTCATTTCTGATAGGATGGGATAATTCCCTCTGCCTGTGCCAGCTAAAAAGGGTAGCCAGGTAGGCATCAATCAAATCTCTGTGTTCTGCCCGGGCGTTCACCACCAGGAAGTAATCGGCGTTCCAATAGCTTCCACTCCCCGCCTCAGTGGGAAACCCTACCGGATGGAACCCCTCTCCCATACGGGACATCTCATCACTGAAATCCACAAAATTCTCCATGTTTGGATAGAAAGAGGCGGCTCCGCCTTCCTTCATTATGGAAGGAGATGAATTATCGCCGGTGGCTTCGTCCACCATCTCCAATGCCCTAATAAACAGGGGATTATTAAAATCGCAGGTACCGGTGTCCATGTCCAGGAAGGGGGAATTAGGCAGATCCTGCAGGAGCAGTAGGCGCAGCGCGTTTATCTTGGCCATGTATCTGCGGCTGGTCATAATCTTCTCAAATTCCGGGTGTTCCTCCATCACTGTCAGGGCTTCCTCCAGCGTCCAGCTGTCTTCCGGCCACAGTTCGTCAGAGACCAGCAGTGAGGTCACGTAGGCTTCCAGAGGAAGTCCTATCTGGCATCCGTCTATCACGCCGCAGGAGAGAGCGCCTTCGTAGAGGGATTCCCGCAGATCCTCTCCCAACACGCCGCTTAAGTCTGCCAGCACACCCTTCTCGTACAGCGACCGCATATCTTCGCCTGACACATAGAAGATGTCCGCTCCGTTTCCTGCGATCAGGTCCGCCAGCGCCCGGGTGCGAAAGTCTGCCAAACTCCCTTCCGCCTGCTGCATAAGGATCGGGTGATCTATATGCTCCTGAGAGAACATGACGGCGCTGGAGTTGATAAAGGAACTGTCTTTCACCAGACTGACCAGACGTATGGGATCTCCCTCCTCGCCCGGTTCCGGCCCCAGTTTGCATATTATAGCCCTTTCCCGGCTGATGTCCATAATAATAGGTAAGCCCGTGTCACTGATGGCAATATATATCATTTGTTCATTTCTTCCCAGTCCCAACTCGTCATAGCTGAAGCAAACGCCTGTGTTCCCATTATAGAGATTCCAGCGATACAACTGCCCTTTATCTCCATAATAGAGAACACCGTCGCCAGTAATTCCCTTAGGGCTTGAAGAAGGCAGCTGTTCTGTAAAAATTCTCTCCTTACCGATGGCAGAGTCATACATTACCAGGCGCATTTTCTTTTCTTTGCTATTGTACTGCTCAAAGATGGGTTCTCCCTCCGCCGTTTTCGTGGAAAAGAAGGAAAAAGTGTTTTCTGTATCCCAGACCAATTCTGTAAGCAGCTTTCCATCCGTGTCCAGCACCAGGACTTTCTCTCCCGAGAGAGGGGTAAGAAAATAGTGACCTTCATGATCGACATAGACAGATGATGAAAAGCCCGTTTGGCCCTCAGGAGAGGTTCTGCCGGATTGCATAGCCGGATATAGATCAACGGTATCCAGAAGTTCTCCATTCATGGAAAACCGCATGGCCAGATAAGCCAGGATTTCATCATCCTTTAATATCTGCGTAAACAGAATATATTCCTGAGGACTCCGGATGTCAAAGGAAGAGATAAACATATCGGCTTCTCCATATTCTTCTAACTCCGGTAGTTCGATGTGCTGGTGCCAGACTTCGCCGGTTGCATCCTCATAGCCGCTTAAGAAATAGACTCTTTGCCAGGATGAATCTTCAAGAGTAAAAAATTTGTCCAACACATAGAAGTTTGCTCCCCAGCATTTGTATTCACTGGAACGGTCGTCATACGCTTGCTTTGGTTGATATTCCAGCCCGCTGATATATTTTTCCGCATAATATGTTTCTCCAGCGTACATGGCATCACTGTATTGCCAGTTCTCCGTCTTCCAGTCGTAGGTGCTGTGATTTGGCTGGACCGGATCTTGAAATGAACCGGAATCCTGCTGGTCACAGGCCGTCAGCGCAAGAATTAGGAGGGGGATGAAGAAATATGTTTTCTTTTTAAACATTATTAAATTCCTGATTATATAATTATATGGAGGGAATATTTTTTAGATCAGTGACATCCCGGTACACTGTGATCCGTTGATGTATGATCAATGGTATCTACTATTGTCCCACAATCCGAGCAGACATAGGTTGTAAAGTACTCTCTTTTGGTTATACGACATGTCGTGCCATTGGAATCATGGTAACTATAGCTGATCGAAGTAGTAGTGTCAAAAGAATGTATGTTGGTGTGATCACATGCCTCCCTCGCCGCCGCTGCCTGTACAGCGATACCATTAAATAATAACCCCAAAACCATCAGTGACGCTAAAATGCTTCTTTTCATACGGAAATCCTCCTCCTGTCACACTGACAATATATTTTTTTATAATATAACATATAATAAAAATGAAGTCAATTAATGTTATGCTTAGCATGTAAAATTTCACAAACGGCATAATATATTTATGACAGTACGTGGATTTTTTATAGATTAGGAATTGTATTTATCATGTACTTTCATAGAAGTGGTCTATCAATATAAGAGAGCGATACCCGGCCATTTAGGTGTCCGAATATCGCTCTGTGTAAAATCTATCGGTTATCAGGTCATTGCTGTTCGTGCAGGTATAGCTGCACCCGGTTCTGGATGATCTCCGCCACCTGCTTAGCGGTCTTGACTCCGGATAAGTAGGTGCGGGCCTCCTCCAGTATGATATCCTCTATGTAATAGGTGTTTTGAGGACGGGAAACCGCCCGATCCAGAATATCCTTATATTCCTCTGTCCAGGGGGAGCCGTCCGGCTTTGTATATAGTCCATGATATTGACCGCCGCCTGTAGAGTATTTCCATGGAAGCTCTGTCGGGTAATCATCCATATAGACTATACTTTTCTCCAGTATGTCATTTCTGACGGGATGGGACAATTCCCTCTGCCTTTGCCAGCCAAAAAGGCTAGCCAGATAGGCGTCAATCAGTTCCCTGTGCTCCGCCTGGGCGCTTACCACCAGGAAGTAATCGGCGTTCCAATAGTTTCCTTTTTCCGCCTCAGTGGGAAATCCCACCGGGTGGAACCCCTCGCCCATACGGGACAGCTCCTCACTGAAATCCACAAAGCTCTCCATATTGGGATAGAAAGAGGCGGCGCCGCCGTCCTTCATTATGGAAGGGGAAGAATTATCGCCGGTGGCCTCGTTCACAGTCTCCAGCGCCCTTATAAAAAGAGGATTGTCAAAATCACAGGTGCCGGCATCCATGTCCAGGAAGGGGGAGTTTGGCAGATCCTGCAGAAGCAGCAGGCGCAGCGCATTTATCTTGGCCATGTACCGGCGGCTGGTCATGATTTTCTCAAATTCCGGGTGCTCCTCCATCACATCCAGGGCCTCCTCCAGCGTCCAGTTCTCCTCCGGCCACACCTCGTCTGAGACCAGCAGGGTGGTCACATAGGCTTGCGGGGGAAGACCTATCTGGCGCCCGTCTATCACACCGCAGGAGAGCGCCCCTTCGTAGAGGGATTCCCGCAGATCCTCATCCAATACGCCGCTTAAGTCCGCCAGCACACCCTTCTCGTACAGCGTCCGCATATCTTCGCCTGACACATAGTAGATGTCCGCTCCGTTTCCCGCAATCAGGTCCGCCATGGACCGCGTACGGAAGTCCGCCAGGTTTCCCTCCGCCTGCTGCATAAGGATCGGATGCTCCATATGCTCCTGAGAGAACATGACGGCGCTGGAGTTGATAAAGGAACTGTCCTTCACCAGACTGGCCAAATATATGGGATCTCCCTCCTCGCCCGGCTCCGGCCCCAGTTTGCAGATGATGGCCTTTTCCCGGCTGCGATCCAGAATTAATGGGAAACCTGTGTCACTGACGGCGATATATGTCATTAAGCTGTTTCTGCCCAGTCCTAATTCCTCATAATTGAAACATACTCCGTTGTCACCGGTATGGAGGTTCCAGCGATACAGTTGACCGTTATTGCCGTAATACAATATGCCATCCTTGTCGATTGCCTTTGGGGCAGAGTATGGCAGCTGCTGTGTGAAAAATCGTCCCTGGTTGGTTTCAGAATCATACATTACCAGACACCTTTCCTGTTCCGCATTGCTGTATAGCTCAAAAATGGGCTCTCCCTGTACTGTCTTCATGACATGCATGGTATTGCTGTCTTCCTTATCCCAGGCCAGATTGGCAAGGGTTTTCCCTTCTGCGTCAAGCACTACGACTCTATTACCAGCTATTATGAAATAATGTCCTTCGCCGTCAACATAGACATCATTAAAGGCTATTTGCCCCGTCGAGCTTTCCAAAATACTGCCCTCATTGGCCTGCATGGTCGGATACAGATCAATGGCGCTCAGAAATTCACCCTCAATAGAAAAATGCATGGCCAGGTATGCCTGGGTTTTATCTTCTTCAAGTACATTGACAAATAATACATATTCCTGAGGATTCCGAATATCAAAAGAGAATACGTACAACATCATATTTCCGTATTCCTCCATCTCTGGTAACTCAATGTGTTGATGCCAGATCTCGCCCGTTGCATCCTCATAGCCGCTCAGGTAAAAGAACTTCTGCTCGGAGGAATCGGCGCGCGTCGAATATTTGGACAATGCATAAAAATTTGCTCCCCAGCATCTGTACTGGCTGAAACTGTTATCATACTCCTGCTCTGGCTGGTATTCCAGTCCGCTGATATATTTTTCCAGATAATATGTTCCCCCGGCGTACATTTCATCGCTGTGCCGCCAGTCTTCCGTCTTCCAGTCGTAGGTACTGTGATCTGATTCGGCCTGAGAAGGGACCGGGACATCATTCACACCCGGCTGGCCGCAGGCCGTCAGAGAAAATAATAGAAATAATATAAGTCCGCCTATTTTTTTTGACATATGGTCCTTTCCGGAATAGATGCATTCTCTATCATATATTGTATGACGCCAATATAATATATCCCTTTACAATATAAGATGGAATATAAATAATGTCAATAGGAAAAGGCATCTATGCTGCTCTTGATACCTCTGGCATTGAGGCAAAGGTAAAGGGTCTCTCTGCTTCCTATTGACGGTTTATTATTTAAAACAAATGACATATGGCCTCAAAGGTGTTAAGATAAAGTCTATACATATCATTTATCCAAGGAGGTAGTCAGATGGAGGCAGATATCAGATGGCTGGATGATCCCCAGGTGTTTCGGGTGGGGCAGGCTTTGGCCCACAGCGATCACACATACTATGCGGATAAGGAGAGTCTGGCGGCAGGGAATTTCAGCCTGCGTCAGTGCCTGGACGGGGCGTGGCAGTTTTATTTTTCTGTGAATGCGGGCAGCAGACCGGCGGATTTTTACAGGGAGGACTATGACCGAAGGGACTGGGACAGTATCCCCGTGCCCATGCACATTGAGATGGCGGGTTATGACAAGATACATTATATTAATGTCATGTACCCTTGGGAGGGAAAGATGTTCCGGCGGCCCGCCTGTACCGTCGAGGGCACATGGGCGGGGGACGGGAGCTTCAGCCAGGCATCCTATAACCCTGTAGGTTCCTATGTGAAGGTATTTGACTTAGATCCGGCTCTGCGGGGCAAGCCGGTGAGCATCTGCTTCGAGGGGGTGGAGCAGGCCATGTATCTGTGGCTCAACGGACACTTCATCGGCTACGCGGAGGACAGCTTCACCCCCTCGGAATTTCTCTTAACCCCCTACATCCGGGACCAGGGCAATGTGCTGGCGGTGGAGGTGCATAAGCGCAGCACGGCCAGTTATCTGGAGGATCAGGATTTCTTCCGCTTCTTCGGCATATTCCGGAGCGTGTACTTGTACGCCCGGCCCTGCCTGCATGTGGAAGATATGTGGGCCCGGCCCAGGCTCTTGCAGGATAATGCCAGCGGCAGCCTGGAGCTGGATCTCCAATTGACTGCCTGGGGACAGGCTGCCATGGCGCTCTGTGGGGAGAATGCCAGCGCCCTGTGGGTTGGCAGGGATGACGGTGTCGGGAACTGCGCTGTCTCTGACCAGAAAACCGGAAATGTGAGAAGTGCCGCAAATGTAACGGATGAAAGCATGTCCTGTCCGTACAGGATACAGGTTACCCTTCAGGACGCGTCGGGCAGGTCCTGCTGGTCCATGCAGTTTCCCGCGGCCCGCAGTATCCATATAGAGCCTCAGCAGATAGGCGCCGTGACCCCCTGGGACAATCACAACCCGTACCTGTATCATCTGCTGATCACCCTGCTGGGTCCTGAGGGAGAGGTATTGGAGCTGGTGCCCTATGACATAGGCTTCAGACGGATCGAGATTGTGGATAAAATTATACTCCTGAACGGAAAGCGCATTATTTTCAACGGTGTGAACCGCCATGAGTGGAATCCCCAAAGCGGCAGAGTCATCTCTGCGGGGGATATGGAACAGGATGTCCGTATTTTTGCGGAAAATAATATCAATGCGGTGCGCACCTGTCATTACCCGGACCAGATCTCCTGGTACTATCTGTGCGACAGCCATGGTATCTATATGATCTCGGAGACCAATCTTGAGACGCACGGTTCCTGGCAGAAACCCGGGGGAGACGAACCCTCCTGGAATGTGCCCGGCAGCTTCCCACAGTGGCGTGAGGCGGTACTGGACCGGGCCAGAACCCATTTTGAAACTTTCAAAAACCACCCGGCTATCCTGATGTGGTCCCTGGGCAATGAGTCCTTTGCGGGAGAGAACATTGCCGCCATGAACGCCTTTTTCAAGGAGAAGGACCCGGACCGGCTGGTGCATTATGAGGGTGTGGCACACGCCCGGGAATATGAGGATCGGATCTCGGACGTGGAGAGCCAGATGTATGCCAGCCCGGAAGCGATTGTCGAATATCTGACAAACCACCCCAAAAAGCCATTTATCCTCTGTGAGTACATGCATGATATGGGCAATTCCCTGGGAGGCATGAAATCCTATATGGATCTGCTGGATCGATTTGAAATGTACCAGGGCGGTTTTATCTGGGACTATATGGACCAGGCCATCGAGGTGGAGGACTCTGTCACAGGCAAAAAAGCGCTGCGCTATGGCGGCGATTTTGATGACAGGCCCTCGGACTATGAGTTTTCAGGCAACGGCATCCTGTTTGCGGACAGAACGCCCAAACCGGCGCTGCAGGAAGTGAAGTACTATTATGGAAAGTATCAATAAGGAGGCGGGGCATACGCATGAAAGTGATATATGGAGACTGCAGTCTGGGGCTGCAGGGCGATAAATTTGGCTATATTTTTAACTATGGCATCAGGGCCTTGGAATCTTTGGTGAAAAATGGCCGTGAGTGGATGTACCGGGGACCGGTGCCCACCTTCTGGCGGGCGCTGACGGATAATGACCGGGGCAACGGCCTGCACCTGCGCAGCGGCATGTGGCTGGCGGCGGATCAGTTCATCCGCTATAAGGAGGTGCGGGTGCTGGTGGACGGCGAGGATAAGCGCCAGCCGGATCCTATGGGAAACAACCGGTACACGGCATGGGAGACTGCCGCGGCGGTGGAGATCATCTATACCTATGAGACTATCACCGTGCCCGCCACTACGGTGGAGGTGAGCTACCAGGTGGATGTCCGGGGACGGATTTTGGTGAAAGTGCACTATTATGGCAAAGAGGAACTGCCGGAGCTGCCTGTGTTTGGTATGCGCTTTGTATTGCCCACACTGGCCACGGGATTTACCTATGAGGGTCTGTCCGGCGAGACATATCCGGATCGCATGGCGGGCGGCGTACCGGGGATATATGAGGTGGAAGGGCTGCCGGTGACGCCCTATCTGGTGCCTCAGGACTGCGGTATGCATATGGAGAGCAAATGGGTGCGCATCCATCCGGGCGGCGCCATGAGTAATGTGACAAAGGGTCCCCTGGCCCTATCCGCCAGAGGGGATGCCAGTGGGGAAGATTCTCTGGAAATCCATATGGCGGATGCCCCCTTTGCCTTTTCCTGTCTGCCCTACACGGCCCAGGAGCTGGAAAATGCCAGCCACCAGGAGGAACTACCCCCCGCCAGGCGTACCGTGCTCTGTGTGCTGGGCGCGGTCAGGGGTGTGGGCGGCATAGACAGCTGGGGCGCTGAGCCGGAGCCGTCCTACCGCATAGATGCGGCCAGGGACATCCGTTACAGCTTTTGGATTGTCTAGGATATGCTATAAAAGAAAAGTATTTGCCATATTATAAAGAAGGTGGTATACTTCATAAATGCAATACCTATGTTTTTTATAGGAATACAATATACAGCAGGGAGCGACAGGCGACAATGAGTGACAGGCTGCTGGGAATCATTGTGGATTCCTTTACCAAAATCTTAATACCGGGCATCAAAGTGACGATACCGCTGACGGTGCTGTCATTTTCTTTTGCGATGGTGATCGCGGTGATTGTGGCCATGATCCAGTTTGCCAATATAAAGGTGCTTAAGCAGATCAGTCGTTTCTATATATGGGTGGTCAGAGGGACGCCTCTATTGGTGCAGCTGTATGTGATCTTCTATGGGCTGCCCAATATGGGGATTATCATTGACCCCTTTCCCTGTGCGGTGCTGGTGTTCTCCATCAATGAGGGCGCCTACTGCGCGGAGACCATGCGGGCGGCGCTGGAGTCCGTGCCCAAGGGACAGATTGAGGCGGGGTACTGTGTGGGCATGAGCTATCTGCAGATCATGCGGCGTATCGTGCTGCCCCAGGCGCTGCGGATCGCTTTTCCGCCTTTGTCCAATTCCCTGATCAGCATGGTGAAGGATACTTCCCTGGCGGCGAATATCACGGTGGTGGAGATGTTCATGGCCACCCAGCGAATCGTGGCCAGGACTTATGAACCGCTGGCCTTGTATATTGAGGTGGGATTGATCTACCTGCTGTTCTGCACAGTGCTGACGGGATTGCAGCATCTGGGAGAACGCAAACTCAGCGTCACAGCGGAGAGGAGGAAGGATCCTTGGTACAGGCACGTAATATCACAAAGTCGTTTCAGGCGCAGATAGTCCTGCGGGGAGTGGATCTCTTCGTGGAAAAAGGGGATGTGGTGGCCATCCTGGGCCCCAGCGGTTCAGGAAAAACCACGCTGCTGCGCTGCTTAAACTTTCTGGAGACGGCGGACGGCGGCACACTGGAATTTGATGGGGAGACCTTTCAGATGGGGCATGTGTCAAAGCGTGACATAGCCCGGCTGCGGAAAAAGACAGCTTTCGTGTTCCAGAACTATAATTTGTTCAGCAACAAGACGGCCTTGCAGAATGTGACGGAGGGCCTGGTCATAGGGCGGAAAATGGATAAGGTGAAGGCCATGGAGATCGGCCGGCGGGCGCTGGATAAGGTGGGCCTTTCGGATCGCTATGACTACTATCCCCACCAGCTCTCCGGCGGACAGCAGCAGAGGGTGGGAATCGCCCGGGCGCTGGCCACGGACCCGGAAATCATCTATTTTGACGAACCTACCTCGGCGCTGGATCCGGAGCTCATCGGCGAGGTGCTGACCGTGATGAAGCAGTTGGCGGAGGAGGGCATGACCATGCTGGTGGTCACCCATGAGATGAGCTTTGCCCGCAATGTGTCCAACAAGGTGATCTTCATGGAGGATGGCCGGGTGTTGGAACAGGGCAGCTCCAAAGAGTTTTTTGAAAACCCCAAAGAGGAACGTATCAAGGCGTTCCTGCAGACCCTGAGAGGGGGAGCATAGAGGAAACGATGCCGGTTTTGGAGGGATTCTATGGATTTCTGCAGGGGCTTTGATGCGGAAAAAATTGTAAAGAAGGAATTGATTGAAGTTGCTGAGAAACTTAATGGAGATAATACTGAAAATGACTTGGAGGACTGAGATTATGAAGAAAAAATTGCTCAATATTGCCATGGCGGGTCTGATGGCGTTCAGCCTGGCGGCCTGCGGAAGCGGCGGCGAACAAAACACGGAAACAGGAGATCTGCTGCAGCAGATTCAGGATAAGGGCACATTGACTGTAGCCATGGAGGGCACCTGGGCGCCCTGGACCTACCATGATGAGAATGATAACCTGGTGGGCTTCGACGTGGAAGTGGCCCAGAAGATTGCCGGGAAACTGGGCGTGGAGGTGACTTTCGTGGAAGGCGAATGGGACGGCCTTTTCGCCGGGCTGGACAGCGGCCGCTATGATATGGTGATCAACGGTGTGGAGATCACCGACGAGCGGGCCGAGAAGTATGATTTCAGTGAGCCCTACGGCTATATCCGCACGGCGCTGATTGTGGCCAGCGACAATGAGGACATCAAGACCTTTGAAGATCTAAGCGGCAAGACCACCACCAACAGCATGGCCAGCACCTATATGACCCTGGCGGAGAGTTATGGCGCCACGGTAACCCCGGTGGATTCTCTGGATCAGACCCTGGATCTGGTGGTGGCGGGCAGAGTGGATGCCACGCTGAATGCGGAGGTATCCTTCTATGACTATATGAATGTGCATCCCGATGCGCCAGTTAAGGTGGTGGCCCTCACCGACGATGCCTCCCACGTGTCCATCCCCATCCGCAAGGAGGAGGCCACGGCAGCCTTCAAGGCGGCAGTGGATCAGGCCATCAGGGAACTGAAAGAGTCAGGTGAGTTGGCGGAGATCTCCATCAAATATTTTGGAAGTGATATCACCAAGGAATAATTGACAGCAGCCGGACGGTTCCGCAAGGGAGAGTTGCGGCATGACAGGGAGCAGAGCGGTATGGAAGTAAAAAAGACGAGAAAGATTGTGTTTGCGGCAGTGACAGGGATCATCATAGGATTCCAATACGCGGCGGGAAACCGTCTGGACCGGCAGGATACCTTGGATCTGCGGGATGCCTCCTTCTATTTAAGCTGGCTTGTAATCAGCGTTGCCGCGGCTTCTATCGTCTACGCGATCTGGTGGTACGTAAATAAACTGTGGAAAGACAGGATAACTTCCGGCGGGAAAGAGGAAGACAGAAGTCATGGCGGGGTGGAATTTACCCCGCTTTTTCTGCATCTGTTCTATACCGGGGTCTTGCTGCTCTGCTGGCTGCCCGCGCTTCTCTCCATTGTGCCCGGCGTGTTTTCCTATGATGCTTATGCGGAGTGGGAACAGGTAAAAACGGGTCTGATCACTTCCCATCACCCGGTGCTTCATGTGCTGTTGGTGGGGGGCCTGCTGGAAGGTTTCCATCGGCTCACAGGCAGTTACAATGTGGGGATCTGTGTCTACACGCTGCTGCAGATGCTCCTGGTGGCCAATGCCCTGGCATTTACCGTCACTTATATGAAAAAAAGAGGGATTGGGCGAGGGGGAAGGCTTCTTACGCTGCTCTTCTATGGACTGTCGCCGGTACTTGCGCTGTTCTCCATATGCACCACCAAGGATGTGCTGTTTGCCGCCTGCCAGCTGCTGTTAATGCTGTTCGTGCTGCGCCTCACAGGGGAGCAGGATCGTTTCTTCGCAAAGGGGAGGACCCAGATCGGTTTTGTCCTGGCTATGCTGGGCACCATGATTCTGCGCAACAATGGACTGTATATCGCCCTGGTGATGCTGGCAGCGCTGTTCTTTTTCTGCAGAAAGTATTGGAGGAGATATGTGCTGCTGGCGGCGGTGACGCTGCTTTTGTACGGGGTCTATACGGGGCCCCTGTATGCCGCGTTGTCCGTCACTCCCGGAGGGGTTGAGGAGATGCTGCCTGTGCCCATCCAGCAGATGGCCAGAGTATACCATTATGAGTACGATTCCCTGGATGCCCGGGATCTGGAACTGCTCTACCGGGTGCTGCCCAGGGAGAACCTGGAGGCTTACAAGCCCACGGTGGCCGACCCGGTGAAGAGCGGCTTTGACCGGGAGGGCTTTGCCGCCAACCGCAGAGAATTTTTTGGGCTGTGGATGCGCTGGGGGGTGGAACATCCCTTGACGTATATCAATTCCTTCCTGGTGACCACAGTGGACTTTTGGTATCCCGGCGCCGTGATGGACGGCTATAAAGACCCCTATGGCAGAAGCAGTTACTTTGACTACCGGGTGGCGGAGCCGGGGCAGGAGGTAGTGCTGCTGAAAGGGCTGCATGACTTTTATGAGAAGCTTTCCTGGGATAAGGCGGCGCAGCAGAAGCCCCTGGCTTTTCTGGCGCTGAGCCCGGGCTGGTATTTTCTGGTGTTTGTGGTAGTGTTTATGTATCTGTGGTGCTATAAAAAGAGGAAGCTGCTGCTTCCCTTACTGGTTCCTCTGCTGACCATGGCCACGGCACTGTTAGGCCCCATGGCGCTGGTCAGATATGTGCTGATTTTCTTTTATGGATTTCCGCTGATTGTGGCCATGCTCATAAAGCCGGAGGCATTTTTTGCAAAAGAGTAACCTTTGCGCCCTTGCCCTGTTCGAAATCAGTCCTGCCGGGTCTGGAAGATCACCAGATAGTCATTGATACCGACGGGGGATTCCTGACAGGTTTCCCCCACATAGCTGATGACCCAGGGATCGCTGTAGAGCAGCCCGGCGTCGCAGACCACATAGTCCGGCAGCCTGTCCGGATGCAGCTTGAACCAGGATAGAACCTTGTCGTCAAAGGTGGGTGAGCAGATGGTGGAAGGTGTGGCGTACTCCAGATCCTTCATCAGATACAAATCCGTGTCGGAGCCCATGTAGAACACTTTCGAGCCCTCGGGAAGCAGGCTGGTAATCAGCTGATAATTATCTCTATAGCGGACGGCGGAGGGGGTGTCGGCCATCAGTCCCAGGGCGGGTCCCTGGCGCAGGAGACTTATATCGTCCAGAATGGTTTCGTGTCGCCCGCCAGTGGTGCGCTGCATGTAACACCGGCCAAACATAAGCACACATACCCATAGCGCCAGTATGGCCCGAGGCATGAGTCGGAGCCTGCCGGTGTTTTTTTCTGCCGATAATTCTCTCAGCTGGGGCAGGGACAGGATGCCTATGGCGCAGGGGGCCAGGAAGGGCAGGGATACCAGCAGCGGGTGGTTGCTGAACAGCAAAATGCCCGCAAAGGCAGCCAGGGGCATCAGCACGAAGAACCCCAGCGCCGGGGCGGGGGCAAGTTTCCGTCGCAAGGCCGCCCATAGTAGCAGCATAGGTAGAAAGAAGTATTCTGCCATGGGATAATTGGGATACCGATTGCCAAACAGCCAGATACAGACCTGCCCTGCCAGGGTACAGCCAATCAGCAGGCCGCACCACAGAAGAGGGGAAAAGGGCTTTTTGGTTTTGAGGCGGTAAAGCAGCTGTAACAGGAAAGCCGCCAGAGAATACCCCAAAAAGAACAGCAGAAGCTGTCCCAGAGACTGGCCGTGTCCCAGCAGACGCTCCCTCCAGGGGGCGGAGTGGGAGCCGTCGCTGGCTACTATGGATATCAGGTTTCCCATCTCGCCCAGGGGAATATAGGACAGGAGCATGGTCAGAAAGGCCAAAGCGCCCAGCAGGCAGGGCGCGGTCAGGCAGGCCAATTCCCGGATCAGGGAGTGGGGAGAGCGGCGGCGGTAGCGGACCATGCAGCCCACGCAGACGGCGAAGGCCAGCAGAGTGGAGGGATAGGATAGAACCTCCAGCGCCAGAAAACAGCCTGCAAACACCAGATGACGCAGAGCATAACTTCCGGGCTGTGAGGCCGAAGGGCCGTAGTACCGCAGCAGGCAGAGCACCGCCAGCAGCAGACACCATATTTGGATATTGGAAAATTCCGGCAGGAACATGATCTTGGGCAGCGCAAAGAAATAGATACCACAGACCAGGAGGGTATGTTCCCGGTCCAGATAACTTTTCAGTGTCCGATAGAGGCAGAAGCCCACGGCGCCGTGCAGCAACAGGCCCCAGAGCCGCAGGTACAGAATAATGCCTGTGGTGGTGTGAAAGATCGCCGCATAGGGGGCCATCAGCAGCATACACAGCCAGCCCGAGGTCTGGTGCGGTTCCCATAGATCCGCCAGCAGACGGTCCCCCCTCAACAGCCGGTAGGCCATGGACACGGCATACTGCTCATCGATATCATAGCCCACCAGAAGGATTTTCAATGCGGTGACGGCAAAAAGGGCCGTCAGAATAAAAGTTAAAATGCGTTTGCGTACAGCCATATGGATATCATTTCCTCTTCATTTAGAGCTTCGCGTATTCCTTCGTCATTGTCATAGCAGGGCCTGGGCGCGTTCCGCTATCGGGGGCAGATCATGCTCCCTGGCATATGCCTCAATTTGCTGCAGCGCCTTCTGTCTCTGGGGGGAGACGGCTTTGCCGGCGGAGCAGTCCAGAAAAGCATTCAGCAGTCCGGCGCTGTCCTCCACTTCTGAGATGCCCGCTACGGGCCCCTCGTCCAGCAGGGCCATAAGCAGTCTGCAGGCGCAGACATACTCTTTCTCGGCGAGGCCGCCCTCCAGGCGCTGCCGCAGATTGCCTTTTCTGCAGCATTCCAGAGCGGAGTAGGCGGGTAATATGGTATTATCCCAGCCTTCCGTGAAGAGCCAGTCCGCAATCTCCTGGGTGTCCGGCTCCAGAGCGGCCACGGCGTGGATCCGTCCCCAGCCGTGTACGGCCTTGGCGACGCGCAGAATTTCCTGGGGAGACTTTGTCCAGCTGGCAGCTATCTGCAACACATACAAGGTGAACTCATCAGACAGCGCCAGGATCCGCAGGGCATTTTTCAGGGGTTCATTTTGGTCCGTGTCAAAGAGCGCCAGCAGCACCAGACCAAACTTCACCTCTTCCCGGTGAGTGCCCTTCAGGGCGCATTCCGCCGCCAGGCGGTAGATTTCCGAGGGGGGCAGCTGTTGCTGGCGCTCCATGACATATTGCAGAACTTTGTTCATGACGGAGATCATATGCCCGTCCGTCACCCATCTGCCGATCAGTCTGCGGGCCTGATCCAGATCGGTGGCGGCGGCATCCACAGCCTGCTTTAGCAGGGAGGCATCCTGATCGGGGGCCCCCATGTGGTAGAGGGCGATGCCGTCCAGAGCGCCGTCCGCAAAACGGGGCTTGTCCGGCGAGGATGCCTCCTCCGTGGGAAGAGAGTATTCCAATGGCAGCTCCTCCCGCCCGTTCCGCGCCCGGCAGATATTTTCATAGATGCTTTCTGATGTACTATTCATATGGTCTCCTTTATGCTTTCTGATGGCATTGTTTTCATATATTTCACTTAGTATACTATGTTTTGGACCCTGTGCCAAGGAAAAGTTTGGAAGTGAAACTTCCAAATACGCATTAACGCAATAACACGGGCACAGCCCGCGATATACATGTAGAGGTAAGTTTGGAAACCCGACACTCTTGCCGGCTTGAAAGTTCATATTGCGCAGGAAGTCCGTAAGATGTTATGATTAAAAATGTAAATACAGGGGGAACAAGCTATGAAATATAAAAAAGGAAGAATTTTTCTTGCGGTTATCTGCATGGTATCGGTTCTTGCGGGCTGTTCCGCGGGAGAAAATCAGGAAGGACAAAGTGCGGAGGATGTGATGGAAGTGTCAGAATCACAACTCCCCATCCCTTTGCCATCGGACTATGTCTCGGAGGAGATGTACCAGCGAGCCATAGCTTTCCAGCAGGGAAACCTGACAAGGCTGGCGGCGGTGATGCGCAGGGCCCAGGCGGGGGAGGATATCACCGTGGGCGTCATCGGCGGCTCCATCACCGAGGGCTACAGCGCCAGCGACAGGGCGAAGACCTCTTACGCCTGCCATATGCGGAACTGGTGGCAGGAGCGGTTCCCGGATATCACGGTGGAGTATGTGAATGCCGGGATTGGGGGCACAAGCTCCTATCTGGGGGTACACCGGGTGCAGGAGGAACTGCTGGACTATGAGCCGGATTTTGTGATTGTGGAATTTTCCGTGAACGACGGCAACACCATTTTTTACAAGAGAAGCTATGACAATCTGCTGCGTCGCATACTTTCGGATGAGAACGCCCCGGCCCTGCTGCTGCTTTTTACCACCCAGGAGAACGGCTCCAGCGCCCAGGTAAACGATGCCTTGCTGGGCTTCGGGTACAAGCTGCCCATGGTCAGTTATGGCAACGCGGTGCTGCCTGCTATCGAATCGGGAGAATTTACCTGGAAAGATATCTCGCCGGACAATATTCACCCCAATGACCGGGGCCATGCCGTCATCGGTGAACTGCTCTACCGTTACCTGAATGATGTTTATGCACGGCTGGAGGAGATCCCGGAACAGGTGGAGCCTTTTACCGCGGAGGCCCAGACCGACGAGCGGTACAGGGAGGGCCGGATTCTGGATGGCTCCAACCTGGCGCCGCTGTCCGTGGGCAGCTTCACGGAGCGGCAGGAAAACTGGTACTTTCCCTACAAGGACTACTGGTATACCACAGAAGGGGAGGAACCTATCGTGTTTGAGATAGAGGCTGCCAACATCGGCCTGCTGTACCAGCGTGATGTGGACGAGGCGTTTGGACAGTATGACATTTATATTGACGGGGAGCGTGTTCGTACATTGAACGGCAATTTTGTGAACGGGTGGGGGAACTCCATGGAGGCGGAGGAACTGTACACTTCCGGCGAGGCGGCTCTTCACCGGGTGGAGGTGCGGAAAAATCCCGATTCCACAGGGGGCAAGTTTACTGTTATCGGCTGGCTTATCTCATAAAAATACTAAACATTTTGTCGGACCTTCTCAGGAAGGTCCTTTTTTTCATACAGCATCAGCTGTTTAACATATAAATTAGCTAATATTTAACTAATTACTCACGTTTATTAAGTAATTCTTTGCGAGCGGGCACGAGCACGTACAATAAATTAAGTATTTTCATAAAAAATTCATATAGATACAATGATGAAAAGAGGTAAAACACACTTGTACATTATATACAATTTCGGCATGTGAAAATAGGCTAATTTGACAAAATGCATAAAAGGTATTGCAGTTTTATAGCAACTATAGTAGAATTTAATAGGGATTAAAAAAACTTAAAATGACTTAAAAGATATCGGGAGAGAAACATGAGGCGGATACACTTAAAAAAATTAGATTGTATTCTGCCCGTTTTGGCTTTGCTGCTGGCGCTGCCCGGATGCAATGGAGCGGGAACGGGACAGACGGGATCGGAAACCGAGACAGGGACGCCTCCGGCGCCGGATCTGAGGACCTATTCCTGGGACGAGGCCATTGTCTATGAGGCGGAGGAGGGAACTCTGCTGGGCGGTACATCAGCAAAGGAAGAGGGCGGCATAGGTTATGTGGAAGGCTTTTCCAAGGAGGAGGATGAGCTGGAGCTGGCCATACATATTGAAGAGAACGGATTTTATGACCTGAATTTTGTCAGCAGGAGCGCTGACGGAGGCTATAAAGAGAACTATGTGGCTGTGGACGGTGAGCGGATGGGCACTGCGATGGTGGAGGGGAAGGATTACACAGACTCTCTCATATCCAGGGTTTATCTGGAGGCGGGGGACCACACTGTAAAGCTCAGCTCGTACTGGGGCTGGATACAGGTGGACAGCTTGAAAATAAAGCCCTCAGATGAACTGGATCCGGGGCGGTTTGACATAGCTCCGGTACTGGTGAATCAGAACGCCACAGAAAACACCCGGCGGCTGATGGCCTATCTGTGCGATGTCTATGGAACGGATATTCTGTCGGGCCAATACTGTGATACAGGCATGTTTGGGACGGAGAACGCCACGATCTGGAAGACCACCCAGGGTAAGTATCCGGCTATTTTGGGATTGGATATGTCCAACTACACACCGGTTTCCGCAGCGCACGGAGCGGAGGGACATGCGACGGAATATGCGCTGGAATATTGGGATAAGGGCGGAATCGTAACCTTCTGCTGGCACTGGACCACGCCGGATAAATACATTACAGGCAACTGGTATTCCACTTTCTATAAAGAACATACCAATATTGATCTGGCCAAAATCATGAGCGGCCAGGACCAGGAGGGATACGATCTGCTGGTGGCGGATATTGACGCGATTGCGGAGCAGCTGCTGATTCTGCAGGAGGCGGATGTGCCGGTGCTGTGGCGGCCCTTGCACGAAGCCAGCGGCGGCTGGTTCTGGTGGGGGAACGCAGGGACGGATGCCTACAAGCAGCTGTATGTGCTGATGTACGACAGACTGGTGAACCATCACGGACTGAACAACCTGATATGGGTGTGGAACGGTCAGGACAAGGAGTGGTATCCCGGGGATGAATATGTGGATATCATCGGCGAGGACATTTACCCCGGAGAGCATGTGTACACGCCGCAGACCTCCAAATATCTGGAGGTTCTGGAGTATACGGACGCAAAAAAGATGATCATCCTGTCGGAGAACGGCTGTCTGTTTGACCCCGATCTGGCCATCCGGGACGGCTCCATGTGGGGATCCTTCTGTACCTGGGGCGGTGAGTTTGTCATCAAGAATAAGCAGCTGTACATTCTGAGCGAACAGTACACCGAGGAGGATATGCTGAAGAAGGTGTATGAGCATGAGCATGTGATCACCAGAGATGAACTGCCGGATCTGAAAAGCTATCCGCTGCCAGGTGAGTAAGACAGCATATTTCCGCAGGGCGCACCGGAAGGGAATAGGCGGAACTATAATGAGGAGATGGTTCATTGGGTCAGTTATTTTCGACAGACGGCATTATATATCGGTTCCTGAACAAGACAGGCAATATCATTCTCGCCACGATACTGTGGCTGGCGGGCTGCGTTCCGGTGGTGACCATAGGCGCCTCTACCGCTGCGTTCTACTATGTTATGGTAAAATCTGTCCGTAAGGATGTGGGGTATGTACACTCGGAGTTCTGGCGAGGCTATAAACTGAATTTCAAGAAGGGCGTGGCGGCTACGGTATTGCTGCTGGCGCTGGGGATGGTTCTGGGGCTGGAGATGCGGATGGTCCTGAAGAACAGTGTGGAAGTCGGCCAGATATGGTACTCCCTGAGCGGGCTGCTGATTCTGCTGATGATTCTGGTTACGCTGTATCTGTTCCCCGTGATGTCAAGGTTTGATATGAAGCTGAGCAAGCTGTGTATGCTGGCCTTTGTTATATCGATCCGATACTGGTATATCACGGCGGCGCTGATAGCTGGTCTGGCGGTGGTGGTACTGGCACAGCTTTATCTGCTGCCTTTGCCGTTGATTCTGCTGACTCCGGGGCTATGGTGCTACGCCAGTTCCTTTCTGGTGGAGCGGGCCATGAAGCCTTATATGCCCAAGTCTCAGACCCCGGAGGGTGAGGAACAGCCGGAGAACTGGTATGATTGATTGCTGCTACACTAGAAGCAGTGAGCAAGATATAAAAAATGGAGAAGAAGATGATGATGAGGAGAAAGAACTGGAAAAGAAAAATGGCATTTCTTCTGGCGGCAGCCTTGGCAGCAGGCGCATTTCCACAGAATGCGTTGCAGGCGCAGGCAGCCACCGACATCACACAGGAGGAGTATGAGGATATAGTAGGCACTTATTCCATTGATCCTTCCGTGCTGGGCTATCAGGAATATGTGGAGGCCAACCCTCAGGTATATCCCGACCAGGAGTACCGTATTTCCGCCGTGGACTACGTCCGATATGAGGAGAACGGCGCCAAAGCGGTTCCTGAGATCTATGACAACTATGAGAATATCCCTGGAGGGGGCAGCGCGCTACTGACAGGCGAGGAAGCCCTGGTGGAATTTGAGGTGGAGGTCAAAGAGAGCGGCTTCTATGACATGTCACTGGTATATTATCCCATTGAGGGCAAGAGTTCCGAGATCCAGAGGGCCTTTTTCGTAGATGGCAAACTGCCCTACAGCGAGTTGGCCCTGGTGGAACTGAAGCGAATCTGGATAACCAACGTGACCGAGATGGCGGCGGATGAGAACGGCATTGTGACCAAGGTGTGGCAGGTGGACAGCCAGGGCAACGACGTGAAGCCCCGGGCGGTGGAAGCTCCGGAGTGGGTGGAGAGTTATCTGTATGACAGCAACGGCTATGTAACCACGCCCCTGTCGCTGTATCTGGAGGCGGGCACACATACCATCACCATGATGTCTCAGAGAGAACCCATGCTTCTGTCGGAGATCGTG
Source organism: uncultured Lachnospiraceae bacterium (assembly GCA_947177105.1). Lineage (GTDB taxonomy): Bacteria > Bacillota > Clostridia > Lachnospirales > Lachnospiraceae > Acetatifactor. The sequence continues at coordinate 23,167 of CAMWTF010000004.1, forward strand.
TTAAATAACAGCGAGAAAGTAAAGGATTATGCTGCCACAAAGGCCGCCTGGGATGCCGCCGGATACAAAAACAGCGTGGCTGAGAGTATTCGGATCGAGGGTGAAAACGCTTACAAGACTTCCTCCCAGATGCTGTATCCCCGGCAGGATCAGTCTTCCCCCGCAGTGTATCCCTCCAGTCCCAAGGTGTTGCTGAACAACACCATCGGCGGCACTTCCTGGCAGAAGGCCGGACAGTGGGTGGAATGGGAGTTTGAAGTTCCCTCCAGCGGTTATTACAATATATCCGCGTTCTGCAAGCAGAATTTTGTGCGGGGCATTGACGTATGCCGCAGGATTTCCATTGACGGTGTAGTGCCCTTTGAGGAAATGAACGATTATGGCTTCGGCTATGAACAGAGCTGGAGAGAGGAAATCCTGTCCGATGAGGATGGCAATCCCTATAGCTTCTATCTGGAGGCGGGTACCCATACCCTGCGCATGGAGGTGGTGCTGGGTGATATGGCGGAGATTATCAGTACCGTACAGGATACCGTGCAGCAGCTGAACTCCATATACCGCCAGGTGATTTATATCACCGGCGTGGCTCCCGACAAATATCGTGATTATCAGCTGACGGCCTCTCTGCCCGGGCTGGAGGCACAGCTGATTGAAGCCAGATCCGGCATTAATCAGGCCATGGAGGCGCTCAGCGTGACGGCAGGACGCAACAGCGATAAGCTGACCACTCTGCGGACCATGCAGGATCAGCTGGATGAACTGATCGCCGATCAGGAACGCTTCGTGGAAGTGCTTAATTCCTATAAAATAAATGTGAGGGCCTGCGGTAACTGGATTACCCAGGTGCTGAGCCAGCCCTTGCAGATTGACCGTATCATGGTTTATTCCCCGGAGAATCACCAGGATATCAAGTCCTCCGGCTTTTTTGCCGGGCTGGGCTATGAGATGCAGAGACTGTTCTATTCCTTCATCGTGGACTACAATCAAATCGGCAATGCCATCGACGATGATGAAGAGGGCGTGGTACTGACCCTGTGGATCGGTACCGGGCGCGACCAGGCCAACGTTATCAAGGCTTTGATTGATGAAAACTTCACCAGCAAGACAGGTATCAATGTCAACGTACAGCTGGTGGATATGAATACCCTGCTGCGGGCGACACTGGCGGAGGAAGGCCCGGATATGGCTATCCAGGTGGCCAATACCAACGGTATAGCCGGAGCCGTATTGAACACTGGTAATGATACTCCGGTCAATTACGGCATTCGTAACGCCGTGTTGGATCTGAGTCAGTTTGACGACTTTGAGGAGGTATCCCAGAGATTCAGCCCCAGCGCGCTGGTGCCCTTCAGCTTTAACGGGGCCACCTATGCGCTGCCGGATACCCAGACCTTCCCAATGATGTTCTACCGCAAGGACATTCTGGCGGAGATCGGATTGGAAGTACCCACCACGTGGGATGAGGTCAAGGTGGCTATGACCGTGCTGGCCAAGAACCAGATGGAATTTGGGATGCTGCCCAATGAACAGACCTTTGCCATGCTGCTGTTCCAGAATGGCGGCGAGTATTATTCCGAGAACGGGGATCGCTCTATGCTGGACTCCGACATTGCGGTGGCAACTTTCAAACAGTATTGCGAATATTACACGGATTACAAGCTGGATAAGGCAACCAGCGTGGAAGAACGTTTCCGTACCGGCGAGTGTCCCATCATCATCTCGGACTATACCACTTACAACAACCTGCAGGTGTCGGCGCCGGATATTGAAGGGCTGTGGGAATTTACTGTGGTGCCCGGCAATCTGCAGGAGGACGGAAGTATTCTGCACGCCACTGGAAGCACGGGTCTGTCTGATATCATCATGGCCAACACGGAGCATCCCGAGGAGTGCTGGGAGTTCCTGAAATGGTGGACGGACGCGGAGACGCAGATCCTGTACGGGCGTGAGATGGAGAGCCTGATGGGCGCCAGCGCCCGTGTGGCGACGGCCAATCTGGAGGCAATGTCCAGCCTGTCCTGGCCCGTCAGAGACTATCGGGAGATCATGAAGCAGTTTGAACAGGTGCAGGGAATCCCGCAGGTACCCGGAGGCTACTACACATGGCGTAACGTGAACAATGCGTTCTACAGTGTGACCGAGGATACCAGCAACACCGGGCGGACCCAGGTTGCCACTCCCAGAGAGGAACTGATGGATAAGATCATCTATGTGGATGCGGAGATCAGCTATAAACGAGAAGAATTCGGCCTGCCTGTGGCCGGGGAAGAATAGGAGGGGAGAGAGCATATGGCTAAAGAAGCAGTAAGCTCCGGAGTTTCCCAGGAAGCTTTGGACATCGCAAAAAAGCAAGGCACCTTACGCTATCAGATTGTAAGGAACAGGGCCTCCTATTTTATGATTGCCCCGTATTTTATACTGTTTTTCTTCTTTACAGTATTACCGGTGCTCATGTCCGTGGCGCTGAGCTTTACTTACTTTAACATGCTGGAACTGCCCACCTTTGTGGGTTGGAAGAACTATATAAAGCTTTTTTTGGAGGATGATATTTTCCTTATCTCCTTGAAAAACACACTGCTGTTTGCCGTGGTCACCGGGCCGGTCAGCTACATGCTGTGTCTGCTGTTCGCATGGATCATCAATGAGTTTAAAGGTAAGCTGAGAGCTTTCCTGACCCTGATATTCTATGCGCCCTCCATCTGCGGTAACGCTTATCTGGTGTGGAACCTGATCCTGACCGGGGACCGTTACGGATATTTAAACGGTATCCTCCTGAAGCTGGACATCATCAATGAAGCCAAGCTGTGGATGCAGACGGAGAAGTACATACTTCCCATACTGATTGTGGTACAGCTGTGGCTGTCCCTGGGCACGGGCTTTCTGTCCTTCATCGCCGGTCTGCAGACCGTGGATAAGAGCATGTATGAAGCGGCGGCCCTGGACGGCGTCAAGAATCGCTGGCAGGAACTTTGGTATGTGACGCTGCCGGCCATGAAGCCTCAGTTGATGTTCGTCGCGGTAATGCAGATTACCCATTCGTTTGCGGTCGCCTACATCTCCAACACCATGGCCGGCAATCCTTCGG
>CAMWTF010000005.1 GCA_947177105.1 uncultured Lachnospiraceae bacterium
ATGGATCCGTAGGACATGGCTCCTGTCTTGAACCGGGTCACAATGCTCTCCACCGGCTCCACGGATTCCAGCGGGACGCCTTTTTTCGGGTAGGCAAAATCCATCAGTCCCCGCAGATTTTTCACGGATTCCTCGTCATTCACCAGGGCGGTGTACTGTTTGAACAATTCGTAGTCTCCCCGCCTGGTGGACTCCTGCAGCAGATGAATGGTGGCCGGGTTGTACAGATGCTCCTCGCCGCCGCTGCGCAGCTTGTGGTGGCCCGGGCTGTCCAGGGTCAGGTCATTGTAAAGCCCCAGCGGATCAAAGGCCATGGAGTGCAGCCGGTCCATATCCTCCTCAATATCCTTTAAGGTAATGCCGCCCACCCGGCTCACGGTGCCTGCGAAATAGCGCTCAATCACCTCCGGATCAATGCCGATAGCCTCAAAAATCTTGGAGCCCTGATAGGACTGTATGGTACTGATGCCCATCTTGGAGGCGATCTTCACGATGCCGTGGAGCACGGCGTTGTTGTAGTCGGCCACCGCCGCATAATAGTCCTTGTCCAGCATATTGTTGTCTATCAGTTCCCTGATGGACTCCTGGGCCAGATAGGGGTTGATGGCACAGGCCCCATAGCCCAGCAGGGCGGCAAAATGATGCACCTCCCTGGGTTCGCCGGACTCCAGGATCAGCGCCACGCGGGTGCGCTTCTTGGTGCGCACCAGATACTGGTTCAGCGCCGATACCGCCAGCAGGGAGGGGATGGCCACATGGTTCTCGTCCACACCCCTATCCGACAGGATCAGTACATTGGCGCCGTCCCGGTAGGCCCGGTCCGCCTCCACATACAGCCGGTCGATGGCCCGCTCCAGGCTGGTGTTTTTATAGTAGGTGATGGGAACCACTTCCACCCGGAAACCCTCCACCTTCATCTCCCTGATCTTCAGCAGATCCGTGGTGGTCAGGATGGGATTGTTCACCTTAAGCACCTTGCAGTTCTCCGGGGATTCCTGCAGCAGGTTCCCCTCCGCGCCGATGTAGACGGTGGTGGAGGTCACAATCTCCTCCCGGATGGCATCGATGGGCGGATTGGTCACCTGGGCAAAAAGCTGCTTGAAATAGTGAAACAGCGGGTGATGAGTCCTGCTCAGCACCGGCAGGGGAGTGTCCACGCCCATGGCGGCGATGGCCTCCCCGCCTTTTTCGGCCATGGGCAGGATGCTGGTCTTAAGCTCGTCATAGGTATAGCCAAAGGCTTTCTGCATCCGCTGCCTTTCCTCGTTCCCGTACTCGGGCACCCGCCGGTTGGGAATCTTTAAGTCATGAAGTTCCACCAGATTGCTGTCCAGCCACTCGCCGTAGGGCTGACGGCAGGCATAGCTTTCCTTCAGCCGGTCATCATCTATGACCTCCCCCTTCACCGTGTCCACCAGCAGCATCTTGCCGGGACGCAGGCGATCCTTTTTTATTATTTTAGCAGTATCAATGTCCAGCACCCCCACCTCCGAGGACAGGATCAGCTGATCGTCCTCGGTAATCATATACCGGGAGGGACGCAGACCGTTGCGGTCCAGCACCGCTCCCATCACATCCCCGTCGGAGAATAGAATGGAGGCTGGGCCGTCCCAGGGCTCCATCATAGTGGCATAATACTGGTAAAAATCCCTCTTGCTCTGGGACATGGCCTTGTCACCGCTCCAGGGCTCCGGTATGGCAATCATCACCGCCAGAGGCAGTTCCACACCGCTCATCACCAAAAATTCCAGCGTGTTATCCAGCATGGCGGAATCGGATCCCGTCTTGCTGATGGCGGGCAGCACCTTGTGTAGCTGTCCTTTCAGATACTCGGAGGACATGTTTTCCTCCCTGGCCAGCATCTTGTCCGCATTGCCCCGGATGGTATTGATCTCCCCGTTATGTACAATAAAGCGGTTGGGGTGGGCCCTCTCCCAGCTGGGGTTGGTGTTGGTGGAAAAGCGGGAGTGTACCATGGCGATGGCGGAGTCAAAATCCGGGCTCTGGAGATCCGCAAAGAAAGTCCTCAGCTGCCCCACCAGGAACATGCCCTTGTACACGATGGTCCGGCTGGACAGGGACACCACATAGGTGTCATCCGTGGACTGCTCGAACACCCTTCTGGCGATGTAGAGCCTGCGGTCAAAGGCCAGACCTTTCTCCACGTCCGCCGGTTTTTCCACAAAAGCCTGCATAATGCAGGGCATACACTCCACCGCCTTGTGGCCCAGCACATTGGGGAAAGTGGGCACCTCCCTCCAGCCCAGGAACTTCAGTCCCTCTTTTTCCACAATGATCTCAAACATCTTTCTGGCCTGGTTGCGGCGCAGTTCCTCCTGCGGAAAGAAGAACATACCCACGCCATACTCCCTCTCCCCTCCGATCTGTATGCCCAGAGCCTGGGTCACTCTCCTGAAAAACCGATGGGGCACCTGGGTCAGGATGCCCACGCCGTCCCCGGTCTTGCCCTCGGCGTCCTTGCCCGCCCTGTGTTCCAGATTCTCCACAATCTTCAGGGCATTCTCCACCGTGGCATGACTCTTCTTCCCCCTTATATTCACACAGGCCCCTATGCCGCAGTTGTCATGCTCAAACTCCTCCCGGTACAGAGGAGCCTGGGGATACTTATTTTTCACATCAAACATATTCTGTTCTCCTTTCTATTTAGAGTTCCGCATGTTCCCTACAAGCACACAAGTCAGGTGATCCATATCAGGCCGCTTTTAGGCGTCCTGATATGGATCAGTGTACTTTCCGGGAACATGCTGTTTTAAAGATCTTGGGCTCTTCCGCTTTGCATGTTCCCTACAAGCGCACAAAAAAGTCGCAATGGGGCCTTTATGCACCTCATTGCGACTTACTTAACGTATACTATACATCCTTTTTTCCGATCTGTAAATAAAAACTTTTTAGAAAGTTGTCAGATTATTCCACAACCGGGCCTTTTAACTTTCTTTTGTCAGAATCCAGCAGTTTGATTCCCACTATTGTCACCGCCGCACATACAATAGCGGCGGGCCAGCTTCGGATAACGGTGGTCGACAAACTGGTATTGCTGAGTATATAAGCCAGGCAGTTGGCCAGCATATGCACCAGCGCCGGCCAGAAGAAGTTGCCGAAATACTCATATAAATATGCGAGCAGCAAGCCCATGATAAATCCATACCCGCCCTGGACCGGATTCATGTGATACAGGCCAAACAATAAAGCGGATATCAGCATGGCCAGGGGCAGCTTGTAGCCCCTTTTCAATTCATTATATATAATCCCACGAAATACCAGCTCCTCCGCCAAAGGGGAGACGATACCATAACAGATCAGGCCCACCGCCAGAGAAGCGGACAGCTGGCCTGCCGCCACAGCCTGGTAAGCCGCGGAGTTGTCGATGATGCCTGTCAGATCGAACAGTAAATTCAGTCCCAGCACAGCGCCGCCGCTGACCAGCAGGGCAATGATATAGTTCAAAGGGCGCTCCCTGCGCAGATGGCTCAGAGCCATGCGCTTTTTGGCCTCCCGAAGCACGGGACGGGCTGTGGGAAACAGGGCCAGCCCCGCCACCGCATAGGACAGAGCGCTCATAAGGGCGCCCAGATTGCCTGTATACCCCAGTTCCCCGGTTTCCGCCTCCCGGTAGTAGAGCCATTGCCATAGCCCCTGGGGCGCCATGGGTTCCACCGTCATCGCCAGCCACATGACTCCATAGGAGGCCGCCTGCCGGATCATCAGAAACAACAGGAAGGGAAACAGCATGGGCCCGATGGCGCCCATAAAGCCCTTCGGGCGCACCTCGCACAGTTCCCGCAGCAAAAACTCCTGCAGCTCCTCCACACTCTCCACAATATAGTCCGCATGAGCCTCCCGCAGTTCCTCCATGCCGCCATAGCCATAAGTCACGCCCACGCTCTCCACCTTCATGGCACGGGCGCCTTCCACGTCAAACCGGCGGTCACCGATCATATATACCTCATGGTAAAGGATAGGCTTTGCCCCAAAAAGCTGCCGCAGAGCTTCCATCACCACCTGGTCCTTGCTGGTACGGCTGCCGTCTAACTCGCTGCCCACCACCGCCTTAAAATATTGACGGATACCGAAATGCTCCAGAATTTTCTCCACAAAAACCGTGGGTTTGCTGGAGGCCACAGCCAGGCGAAATCCCTTTTCGCAAAGCATCTGCAGCATAGAGGCCATGCCTGGATAGATTTCATTCTCGTAGAGTCCCTTGTCACTGAAGCGCTCCCGATATTTCTCCACAGCCGCCTGGGCCCGCTCCTCGTCCAAACCGTAAAACTCCATAAAGCTTTCCTTAAGCGGCGGCCCGATAAAGGGCTCCAGCTTGTCCAGATCCGGCTCCTCGATACCGATACTATGTAGTGCATACTGCACACAGGAAGTAATCCCCACCTTGGGATCCGTCAAAGTGCCGTCCAAATCAAACAAAAAATATTTTTTCATCTTCTTAAAAACTCCTCAGCTTTACGCTGTCATCGTCCTCTGTATTCTCAATCTCTCTGATTTTCACATCATAGCCGATGGCATCATTCACCTGCACATGTACCACATCTCCCACTCGGTGCCCCAACAAGGCTCTGCCCAGCGGAGACTCATTGCTGATCAGTCCCTCCAGTGAATTTCCCCGGACCGTGGTGACAATCCGGTACTTCTCCACGCTGCCGTCATCCAGCATCTCCACGGTCACCGTGTTATTCATACCCACCTCATCCTCCGCCGAGGCATCCGAGATCACCTGGGCCGTGCGGATCATTCGCTCCAGATACCGTATCCGGCTCTCATTCTGATTCTTGGCCTTCTTGGCCGCATAATACTCAAAATTCTCGCTGAGATCCCCGTGGGCCCTGGCCTCCTTCACATCCTCCAGCAGCTTAGGCCGCACCACCAGCCGCCGATGCTCAATCTCCTCCTCCATCTTCCGTATATCGCTCGTTGTCAATTTGTCGTACATACTTTCCTCTTTTCTGCGCAGGCTACTTCACTGCATAAATCACCGCCACCGCCAATATAATTTGAATAATCGCAAACCGGAACACCGTCTGCGTATTCGACCAATCCCACACCTTCCGCACATGGTCATGCAGCGGCGTCCGCACATGCGTCAGGATATGGATCTTCAGAAAGCGCAGCAGCGCCACCTTCAAAAGTCCCAGCCCGCCGTCCAGGATCAGCACCAACGCCACCGGAATATACAGGAAGGGACATCCCGTCTTCAAGATAGAGATGCTGATGAACAGGCCCATAGCCCTGGAACCCGCATCTCCCATCAGCAGACGGCTGGGCGTGGCATTGTACCACAGATACCCCAGGATGCAGACCGCAAAGAGCAGAATCATAAAAGAGAAATCTCCTGCCAGAGCCTTCATCTGGTCAATGACATAGATAGACATCAGCGTAATGATTGTCAACGTGCCCGACAATCCATCCACACCGTCGGAACAGTTGGTCACATTCACCGAGGTCCACACCAGCACCACCGTCAGCAGGGCAAAAACCACCGGCGGCATCGTAAATTTAACGCCGAACATGGCCAGTTCCACCACGCTGGAATTGTAGTGCAGAAATGTGATGGCCACCAAAGCCGCCACACAGAGATCCAGAAATCCCTTCTTGTACTCCCCCCAGGGGCTCTTGGAGGCATCGTCCAGAAAACCTGTCATCATGCAGATTATCACCAGCACCAGGTAAATGCCGTTCTCCATAGAGAAAGGGACAAACAGCACTGCCGCCACCACAAAGGCCAGCACGAAGATAATGCCCGCTCCTCTGGGCTTGCCCGCCGAGAGCTTGCCGTCATGGGCAAAATCCCGCCCTGCGTCCTTGGGCAGATAGGCTCCCAGCCTGGAGATGGCGACGATGGTCGCCAGCAACGCAAACAAGATTCCCACAAATGCGGCGAGGGAGGCATAGCCCTCTGGTATCAGCCTATGTATCATAGTCCTTTTCCCCTTTTCCCGTAAACTTAAGTCAACTATAGTATAGCCTATTTTCCCTCATAATAAAAGAGCCAACTTGAAAATGCCGGCTCCCTTACATCGCCTTTTTTCTCGCCTGGCCGCATCGGAAACCCCCGGAGCGCAGCTATATCAGCCCCTGGGCCTTCTTATGGCTGTACTTGCAGGCGTACATCAGGTCATCCGCTTTTTTCAGGAAATAATCCAGACTGTGCCCCTGGACGCAATCCGTGTAGGAACCAATGCTGGCCTGGATCTCGTATACTTTGTTGGATATCTTATTATATTCACAGATTCCCTGTTCAATGCAATCTACAATCTCCCGGGTGCGGCCCCCTATGTCTTTCCCGGCAAAGGCAACCAGGAACTCGTCGCCGCCGATTCTGGCCGCAAACTCCTGCTTCAGGCTGCTTCGGATGATGCTGCCCAGGCTGTGCAGGGCTTCATCCCCCTCCGCATGACCATATGTATCGTTGATCCGTTTCAAACCGTCCATATCCAGGGAGATAATGGACAGATCCAAGTCCTCCGCCTTCTCCAGCAGCTGGTTCACCTTGAGGTAAAATCCGTTGCGGTTATACAGCCCTGTGAGCAGATCCTCCATATACATCTTCATCAGCTGGTTCTGGGAACGTTGCAGCTCCATCAGATGCCGAAAACTGGCCAGAAAGGCGGAATATCCCACAAACCAGAACCGTTCTATATCCAGAGTGGCCACCGTGTATCCGATACTTCTGCCCTGCAGATGCACGGTATTGACCAGCAGGAAATCATTTTGCTCCAGCTGGTCATGCAGATCCGGCAGAATCCTCCCGAACTCTATTTCCTCCCAATAATGAGCCTCCGCCTTCCCAACTTCCGCTCCGGCGCCGTCCACATTATGATAGTGCAGCACCTTCACCACAGGCGTATAGTCCGCCTCCATGTCTTCTTTTTTCTGTTTGCCAAAGCCGATGGATTCTTTCTCCAAAAAGCCCTCGTTTGCACAGAACCAGAAATCCTTGTACCACAGCAATCCCATGAACTCCGGCACCACCTGCAAGGCTTCCTCCAGCTGCTTGAGCGTACCGATGTTCACCACCATCTGATTCAAATCTCCCTGGTATTTCAGCAAATGGTGCAGTTCCCTTTTCAGAGAAACCATCTCCACGGAAACACTCTGGCTTTCCGGACCCTTGCACCCGCAGGAATGCCCGATGCGCATCTCGTTGTAAATGGGAATTGGGTCCTTCAGATAAGCCTCCGGGCAGCCCTCGTCTATAATTCGGAACGCAGTCTCCACAAGCCCTTCCACATTATAGATTCCCGTGGTCAGCCGGGGCTGGTGATAACGCTCCATCTCCAGGCCGTCGAAACCGCTGACGGCGATATCCTCCGGGACCCTGTATCCCCACTCCCGCAAGCAATTGCACACCTCCAGCGCCATGGAATCGTTGGCGCAGATGATGGCCTCGGGCACTTCCAGCCCCTCTTTAATCTCCTGAAACATCTGCTCCATGGCCCTGCGGCAGGGCTCCTCCCAGAAATAACCATGATAGATTCGGCATTGCTCTTGGGGCACTCCCACAGCCTGCATGGCATCCAGATACACCAGCTCCCTCTCCCTGGAAAAACTGTTGCCCGGCATACCGCCCATGAAGTAAACCCTGCGATAGCCATGGAACCCTACCATATGCTCCACGATCTTCTGAAAGCAGTCCCCATAATCCATCACCAGATTGACGCAGCCCTCAAAGCTCTTATCCACCGTGATCACAGGCACCCCGGCCGCTTGGGCGCGCCCCACCAGCGCCAGCTGCTCCTCGTCCAGCTTAAAAGACTCCGACATCAAAATGATGGCGTCGAACTGCTCCACGCTTACCGCCGCAAAGATTTTCTGCTCGCCCTTGTCATTGATATCATTGAAGTAGAAATCCGCCAGCGTGGAAAAAAACACCACTTTACTGTTATGCAGACGGCTTTTCTCCACCACCTGCTTCATGATCCGCTGCTCTTCATCCTTGAAAAAATTGGCAAATATAAACGCAATCACCTTATAGGATTTACCGTCAGAATATTTTCCCTCCATGTCATGCTCCCTTCTGTCGTCTACTGTCGGCTTACATTTCATTTGCTCGCTTATTTTATGTTCCGCATATTCCCTTCCAACACGCATATCTGGTGATGAATGCCTGGCCGCTTCAGGCATCCGCACATTCATCACCGTGTTGTCCGGGAATATGCTGTTTGTATACAGTATAACAGATAAGAAAGCTTAAGGAAAGTCCTAGTTGCCAAATTGTAGGGCCTCCAGATCAAAATTGCTGCCCGGCAGGAAGATCAACTCCAGCGTCCCCCGCCCTGTCAGCGGCTCCAGGGAAAAGGTCTGGGGGGCATACTCCGCTGTTCCCGGCACCTCCAACACCCTGGCTTCCACCGCCCCGTCCGGGTGAGTAAAGTGGATATGGACAGTGTTCCCAGGAAGGGGTGAACGCCCCCACAGTGTCACCTGCCCGGCGCCTGTCTCCCCAAAATCCATATTTTCATAGATAATTGTCACATTGTTGCCGATGCCGGTGATGGCCTGACTCTCCACATAGAAGCTGTCGCCGTACACTCGGCTGCACTCCGCGCCGTTAAGCTTTCCGTAAGCCTTCTCATAGTAGGTGAAGGAAAATCCCTTGATATGCACCTTACTGTTTTTCAGCCGAAAGGCAATGGTGGTAAGTCCCTTGATCCTGCAGGGCAGTTTCCAGGTCTCTTCCTGATACACATTCCACCGGGAAGGCTTTTGGTAAGGCGCATTCAGCAGAAGCCTGCTGCCCTCGGTTTCCGGCGCCCCCTGCCAGATCTCGATCTCATGAAGGGCGTCGCTGAGGGCAAAGACCGGCACCGTGATCTCGTCGGAGCCGTACTCTCCAAAATCCAGATCCCGGTAAACCACGCCGCTGACACCGTCTCTGGCCGTGGCAATCCCCTTCTCGTTGCCGTTAGTGACTTCTCCGAGGGTCTCGCTGAACAGTCCTGCGGAGATAAAAGTATAAGGGTTTAAAAATGCCTGCCCCAGCCCCTGGGCCGTAAGCTCCAGTTGGGAAATGATCTTGACCGGATTGTGACCGGACTGACAGCGCACATAGAAAGCCCCGTCTCCCATGGCCGTGATCCTGGCATGACATTCATCCAGCGCCTCCACCTTGGCATAGCTGATGGGGATGCCGTTTTGGTTGACCACCTTCCAGCTAAGCGCCCGGTCCGTTGCGTCCTTGGGACAAATTCTGGCCTCTATGGTGATGCTGCGCCGCTGGGCGTCCAGAACACTGCCCTCCGGGGTCAGCAGTTCTACTTTGCGGACGGGGATCGTATCCGGCAGCACGGATCCGCATCCTATTCGGGCGTCCATCCCGCCTGTCCCCTGAGAAATCCCTGCCGCCGCAGCCATATCGCCTGTCTGTCCGGCCAAACCTTCTGCCCCAGCCGGATTGCCTGTCTGCCTGATCATATCTTCCGCGGATTGGGCCACATGGTCCGCCCTCCGGCTCACATCCTCACTGGCGCAGCTGCCGGGCCGGAGTCCCGCCGGCTTCACCGCAATATCCAGACTTGCAGGCTCTACCCCCAGGCTCTCCACCGTGATCCTGACGCTGCCGATAATCGGCGACCCAGCCGCTATATCCTCCGCTCTGGCTTCAAACCGCTCTGCTGATGCTTTTGCTGCTTCACTATCTGCCGGAAACGGCTTAGATGCCACCACCGCCAGAAGCTTTCCGTTAAACAGCTTCCTCACACATCCCTTGTAGGGATCATAATCCGTGCTGTCCCCATTGTCCATGCCCAGCAGCCGCCCCTGGCCTTCCAGGGACAACCGCACATAATTCATGGCATTTTCCACCGGATATCCATTCTCATCCACTGCACTGACAGTCACAAAGCACATATCCTCCCCATCCCCGGACAGCTGCATCTTGTCCGCCTGGAGCACCAATCTTTTTGCCTCCCCAAAGGAATGCCGGGACTCCCTGGCGATCTCCCTGCCCTCCCCGTCATAGGCGACGGCAGTGATCTCCCCCGGCTCATAGTGTACCTGCCAGTCCCCCTGCAGCTGCCGGCCCTGGGCGTGATCAATAAACTGCCTGCCCTGGGAGCGGCCGTTTACATAGAGCTCCACGCTCTCCCCGTTGGTGCAGGCCCGCACGTCGATAAGCTGTCCCGGATTCCAGTCCCAATAGGGATAAAGATGCACCATGGGATGCTCCTTTGCCGGACGCCACTGCGCCTGGAACAGATAATAGGCATCCTTGGGAAATCCGGCCGTGTCAATATAACCGAAGTAGGAGTTCTTGGTGTGGTAAGGAGTGGGCTCCCCAATATAGTCAAAGCCCGTCCACAAAAACTGTCCAAAGGTAAAATCCGCGTCTCTGTCGTCCGCAATACAGGCTTCCACGCTGCGCGCCCCCCAGCTGGTGCTGGAATTGCCCAGAGCCGAACACTGCTCATCCTCGTCCGCCAGCACGGACTGCCGCAGAGGAAAACGGTACACCCCCCGGCTTTGCACCACAGAGGCCGTCTCGCTGCCATAGATAATCCAGTCGGGATGCTTCCGATGATGCTCTTCATAGTATTTTTCCCCATAGTTATATCCGGCCACCTTCACGATGTCCGCGCAGTTCTGGGCGCCCTCCCAGGGCATGAAATTGGAGCCTATGGTGATCAATGCATTGCCTCTGGGATCGTGAGCGCGCACGTAGTCCACCAGCCTACGGGTGATCTCCTGGCCATGGGCATCCGCATGGGTGTCGTAGATTTCATTGCCGATGGACCACAGAAAGAGGCTGGGATGATTGCGATCTCTGCGGATCCAGGAGCACACGTCACGCTGGGCCCACTCCTTGAAAAACCGGCCATAGTCATAAGGGGTTTTGCACCGCTCCCACATGTCAAAAGCCTCCGACAGCACCAGAATGCCCATCTCGTCCGCCAGCTCCATCACCTCCTGGGCCGGCATGTTGTGGCTGGTGCGCAGGGCATTGACGCCCATCTCTTTCAGTATCCTGAACTTTCGGCGCATGGCCTCCTTGTGGAAAGCCGCCCCCAGGCAGCCCAGGTCGTGATGCTCACAGACGCCGTGGACTTTTACATATCTGCCGTTCAGGAAAAAGCCTCTGTCCGTGGTGAACTCCATCCTGCGCAGACCCACAGTGATCTCCTGGCTGTCTATAGGCTCCGCGCCAATATCATACAATTCCACCCGCAGGCGATAACAGGTGGGATGATCCAGATTCCATTCCTCCAGGTTCTCCAGCATCACCTGCAGGGCAAAGCAGTGCTGTCCGTCCTCTCTGATAAACCTTCTGCCCCAACCCAGGTCACAAACCTGTACGCCGTTCTGCCACAGGCTGTAATGACATCGGGTACTCTCGCCCGCTGTCCCTGCGTATTCCGTCTCTATCTCCATCTGATAGCAGCCCTCTTCCTCCCCAATATGACAATCCATATCCTGAGAACCAGGCTCCTCTGTCTTATGGCAGGCAGGATTCCCTGCACAACCCTTCGCCTTCTGCTGCCAGGAGGTATGCACATAAGTGCCGTCCAGGGGCAGATACACTGCCGGACATAGCTGCAGCCACACATTGCGGTAGATCCCTGCGCCGGAGTACCATCGGCTGTTGGGACTCTGGTGACGAACCTGCATCAGCAGTTCGTTTTCCCCCTGCTGCAGATATTCCGTGATATCATGATCGAAGGCAGAATAGCCATACTTCCAGTCCCCCACCTTCTGTCCGTTGACATAGAGTGTACTGTCCATGTACACGCCGTCAAAACGGAGTATGATCCGCTGCTCCGGGGCACAGCGCAGCATACCCGCGCCGATGCTTTCCCGTAAACCTTTCTGCGACACAGCCTTTTCCCTGCGGCAGACAGAGATGCATTTCCGATACCACCCTGTACTATTCTCATATAGGTTACGGGTATCGTAGATCAGCCAGTCATGAGGCAGATCCACCGGCTGAAACTCTCCTCTGCGCACCTGAATGTCGGAAAGCTCCGTTCCAAGTTCCGTTTTCAGAAAACTCCAATTATCATTAAATAGTATCCTGTTCTCCATCTTTGTTCCTTTCTATATGAAGCTCTAAGGAGCTTCCGTTCCGTATATTCCCTTCAAGTACACAGGGCCGGTGATTGACACTCGAACGCTTTGGCGTCCGGGTGTCATTCGTACGCCGATCACAAAAGGCTGCCGCCTGATCGCTCAAACGGCAGCCTTATAATTACTGCTTTTCTCTCAATATAGCTTTTATCCCACGCCGACGGACTGTCGGCTCCATACTGTCTTATGCCAGCTTCACGATAAAGGTGATGCAATCCTTGCCGGTCAAGGCCCTGGTGCGGGCATCCGGCTGGCCTAAGCCCACGCTGACGGTAAAGGTCTTGCCCTCCACCAGCCTCTCGCCCTCCTCATTCACCACGGTGAAGGCTTCCGCGCCAATGGGCACGGTGACGGAGGCTTCGCCCTCCGCCGGAACCCAGGTTCTGGCAAATCCGCACAGCTTTGCCGCAGGCGTGGCATCCGGGGCATCCTCCGCCCGGATGTAAACCTGTACCACCTCTCCAGTGCCCTCCTGCCCACGGTTAGTCAGCTTCACATGCAGCCGGAACGCCTCCGGACTGTCCATAGTGATCTCGCCGCCGTTCACTGCCGGGCTGCCACAGCAACTCACCGCAGATACTTCCACATCTCCGTAGGTCAGACCATAGCCGAAGGGATACAGGGGCTCGGTCTCTATGTAGCGGTAGGTTCTGCCCTTCATGGAATAATCCTCAAAAGCGGGCAGATCCTCCGTATTTTTATAAAAAGTCACAGGCAGCTTGCCGGAGGGAGACAACTCGCCAAACAGCAGCTGCGCCACAACCTTTCCGCCTCTGGCGCCGGGATACCACAACTGCATAACGGCATCCGCCTGCTCCTGCTCCACGCACAGATCCATGGCGCTGCCGGTCATGTTCAGTACGATGGTGGGCTTGCCGACTTTCAGCACCGCTTCCACCAGTTCCCTCTGGGTCTGGGGCAGCAGCAGATCCACTTTGTCACCGGAAGCATAGCTGTTGCCGGTATCGCCCTCCTCGCCCTCCAGAGTCTCGTCCAGGCCCACACACAAAATCACCACGTCACTGTTTTGGGCCACGCTGACAGCCTCCGTTACACGGTCATGCCTGCGGCCCAGGCTCTCCGTCTTATCCCTGAACAGATGGCAGCCCTCGGAGTAATAGACTCTCACATCGTCGCCTACTGCATCCTGTATACCCTCCAGCACCGTGATATACCGGGAGGAGGTCCCGTGATAGTTGCCCACCAGCGCCGCACGGCTGTTGGCATTGGGTCCCACCACGCCGATGGACTTCAGCTGCTCCTTTTTGAGGGGCAGTATGCCGTTGTTCTTCAGCAGTACAACACCCTCCGCCGTAGCCCTGTCAGCCAGCGCCAGGTGCTCTTTGCACTCAATCTTGTCATAACCGATCTGGTCATACTCTGTCTCGTCAAACATCCCAAGCAGGAACCGGGTGGTGAACAGCCTCTGGGCCGCCAGCGTGATCTCTTCCTCCGTCACCAGGCCGTCCTGATAAGCCTTCATCATATGTAAATAGGTGTTGCCGCAGTTCACGTCGCACCCGGCCTTCAGAGCCATGGCTGCGGACTCCTCCGCCGTGTCCGTCACCATATGATGCTCATGGAAATCCCGGATGGCCCAGCAGTCGGACACAAAATGTCCCTGAAACTCCCACTCTCCCCGCAGAATATCCTGCATCAGGGTCTTACTGCCGCAGCAGGGTTCTCCGTTGGTGCGGTTGTAGGCGCCCATGACGGCCTCCACCCCCGCTTCTTTTACCAGTTTTTCAAAGGCGGGCAGATAAGTCTCCCACATATCCTTTTTTGAAGCCTTTGCGTCAAACTTATGCCGAACCGCCTCCGGTCCGGAATGAACGGCAAAATGCTTGGCGCAGGCAGCCGCCTGCATCACCTCGCCGTCCCCCTGCAGGCCCTCCACGAAAGCCTTGCCCAGTTCCCCTGTCAGATAGGGATCCTCGCCGTAGGTCTCATGCCCCCTGCCCCATCTGGGGTCACGGAATATATTTACGTTGGGAGACCAGAATGTTAATCCCTTGTAAATGTCCCTGTCCTCCTGGGCGCTGTAAGCATTGTACTTGGCGCGGCCCTCCACGCCGATCACCTGGCCCACCTGGCCCATCAGTTCCGTGTCAAAAGCTGCCGCCATACCGATGGCCTGGGGGAAACTGGTCGCCACACCTGCTCGTGCAACGCCGTGCAGGCCCTCATTCCACCAGTTGTATGCGGGAACATTCAGACGAGGGATGGCAGGTGCATCATACCTAAGCTGTGACGCCTTCTCCTCCAGGGTCATCTGGCTCACCAGCTCCTGTGCCCTTTTTCTTGCGCTTTCTCTGTCTCTCACGATCTTCTCCTCCATCTCTATTTAGAGTTCCGCATCCGCCCCATCTGTACCATTCCCGGCAAAATGACGCCTGGCCAGGACGGACATTATTCCGGGCAGATGCTGTTTTCGTTCCGTATCCGCCCTATCATTACCAATCGCTGCAGAAGGGTATCTGCCGCTCTCTGATATAGGATGATATACTCCTTTATATTTTAACAAAAATGGACTTTGCTTTCTCGTCAAATCATGCTAATTTCTAGTCATTTATTGCGGCTTGTCGCTCTCATAGCTAATCTCAAAATCCGTAAACCCGGCGGGCTCCGCTCCCCTGCCCGTCAGGGATTCATCCTGGGCATACAAAGCTATCATGACGCCGGTGAAACCGCAGGCAACCTCTGAGGAGAGATATCTGGTCCGCAGCTTACCCAGAGGACACGGACTCTCCTGCCCTTCCCGGATAAACAGTGCGGAAAAACCGTATTCTGTGGGTTCTAAATCAATCTGCAGTGTGATCTCCGTATCCGCAGTGACTATACTTTCCCCCGCCACATGGCTGATGCCGCCTACCACGCTGCGGACCATGACCCGGCAGATGTCCCCCGCGCCCATGGCAGCAGCCATTCGTCTCACAGCCAAATCATAGTGATGCTCATGGTTCATATACAGACTGATGCCTGCTTCCCCGGCGGGAACATATATTTTGCAGCGTATATGCCCCTGCATCTGCCGCTGACGGATGGCCACAAAGGTGGGAGAATCCTGTTTTTCCTCCAGAGTCCGGTTAGTGGGATACAGCCTGACTCCATGTCCCGCAAATGTATACCGCTGTATGGCCTTAGAAGACAGCTCCCTCTGCATGTCTGCCGGAAAAGAATAGTTTTCCAGATGGGGCCTGCGCAGGAAACACCAGTCCACACCCACACAGGTATTGGCAAAGGTATCCTTAAGCTTCAGCCGCTGCCGCACACTGCCGTCAATGCGGTCCGTCTCCACACAGACAGGGGTAATACCCCCCACCCCGGCGGTAAACCAGCCGTCCTCCCCGAAGGTCACCGGCGCCAGACATACCTCTCTGCCCGTGATATGAAAAGGCAACCATCGGTCAATCTGCCGGAAGGCCAGATGCACCATCCAGAAATTCCCCTTTTCATCCTCCACCAGATCCCCGTGGCCACAGCCTTGGATCACA
Organism: uncultured Lachnospiraceae bacterium; assembly: GCA_947177105.1. GTDB lineage: Bacteria > Bacillota > Clostridia > Lachnospirales > Lachnospiraceae > Acetatifactor. Next base: position 15,582 of record CAMWTF010000005.1, read on the forward strand.
TAGCCCCCCAGATTCCGGTTGGTCAGCACCGGATTGCCGGGATAATTGGTAAAAGGCCCATTCACGGTGGGCCCCTTGGCGTAGACCACCATATGCCCATACTCTGTGCCGCCCTCCGCCGCCATCAGATAGTACTGTCCCTTTATCTTGTACAGGTGGGGAGATTCCAGGTATCGGCCGCCTGCCCCCTGCCATATGCATAGGGAGGGACTTACTTTGGCGCCGGTCTCTATGTCGATCTCGCACTGAGTCACGCCGGATATGCCCCGGTCGTCGTCCCCATTGCTCATAAAATAGGTTTTCCCGTCCTCAAAATACAGGGAGGGGTCAATGCCGCCCTGCTGCACCTGGATGGGATCCGACCATTCCCCGTGGATGTCGTCGGTCCACACATAGAAATTCCCCAGACTGGTGACATTGGTGGTCACCATATAGAAACGCCCCTCGTGATAGCGGATGGTGGGCGCATAGATGCCCCCGCTGCAATCCGCCCCTTCTAAGGGCAGCTGGCTCTCCCGGGTCAGCACATGGCCGATCTGGCGCCAGTTTACCAGGTCCTGGCTCTCAAACAGGGGCACTCCCGGAAAATACTGGAAAGAACTGCACACCATGTAGTATTTGCCATCCGCTTTGCAGATGCTGGGATCCGGATAGAAACCTGGGATGATTGGATTGGTATATTTCATAATTTTGTCATCACCTTCACATACTCTTCTTTTTTGTCCCGCATGATCTCCAGCCCCCGGGGCAGCTGCTCAAAGGGAAACTGATGCGTGATCAGGCGCTCTGGCTGTATCCGCCCCTGGGCCAGACGTTCCAGCACATACTGCCAGTCGTCTGTCTCCTCCTGTGTGAAAGAGGAGTTCCAACAGCCTCTGACAGTCAGCTGGTTTCTCAGTATCTTCCAGTACACCGCCTTATCCAGGCTCACGTTCCCATAGGGATTTCCCACCAGCACCACCGTGCCCATGGGCGCGGTCTGTTCTATGGCCGCACTGATGGTATCGCTTTTGCCGATACATTCAAAGAAGATATCCGCGCCCGCTCCGTCCGTTCTCTCCGCCAGCCAAGCTCCCAGTTCCTGGATTCTGGTATCACAAAAATCCTCCTGGGCTATACCCACATCCATGGCCGAACGTTTTTGCTGGTCCTTGTTCCCTATGACCAGCACACGCTCTATGCCGGCCTCCTTCAGAAACATGGACAGCAGCAGTCCTATGGTTCCCTGTCCGTACACCGCCACCGTCTGTCCCGGACCTACCTGTGCCCGGCGCAGGGCGTGAACCGCCACCGCCATGGGCTCCAGCATGGCGGCAGCCTCAAAGCTGACGCCCTCCGGCAGCGCGATGAGATTCGCCTCAGGTACCAGCACATATTCCGCAAAACCGCCGTCCGTGCGGGAACCCAGATAGCTATAGTTCCTGCACAATTCATAATGCTTTTGAAGACAGGGAGAGCACTTCCGGCAGGGGATCAGCGGAAAAACGCCCACCCTCCTGCCTGCCCACTCCGATCCGACTCCGGCTCCCACAGCCGCCACCACACCGGAAAACTCATGCCCCGGCACAGTGGGAAAGGAATAGGTTCCTGTCTGAAATATTCTGGGGATATCCGAGCCGCAGATCCCAACGGCCTTCACCTGCACCAGCGCCTGACCCGCCCCCGGCGAAGGCACGGCTCTCTCTTCCATGCGCAAATCGCTTATTCCATATAATGCATACGCTTTCATCCTTACCTCTTTCCGCACGGCAGGAGTTTGACCTAAGCCAAACTCCTGCTATGCCCACGATATCACACCAATAGATATATGGAACGTGCGTCCCTGCGCCCAGCTTAGCGGCTGCCTCCGTTTTCCCGCTCAAAACGCCGCAGATCGTCCATGGTGGTGATCTTGTAGTTACACTCCTCCCCGGGAATCATAACGATATCCAGCCCCGCCAGAATCGCCGGCTCCGTGGAGCCGTTGATCTCCAGAATCCTCTCCGGCAGCAGCGCCCGGTTGGCCTCCAGGTAAACTCCCAATCGAAATGTCTCTGGAGCCTGCCCCGCATAGATACATTCTCTCTTGAGCAGCCGATCCACATTCTGTCCCGTCCCGCTGTAATAGACCGTATCTTTCATGGGCAGCACCGGCAGCACCCCGTCATGCCCACGGAGGGCCTCCAGGCCGCGCTCCAACAGCCCCCGGGTGACGGCGGGCCTGGCTGCGTCATGGACTATTACCGCCGCATCGGGATCCGCATATTGGCAGATGTCCTCCAGACCGTTTAAAATCGACTGCTGCCGGTTTGCCCCCGGTCTGGAAAAACCCTTGCATTTATGGGTGAGCCCCGCCCGGCTCACGCATTCCCATGCCACGTCATGCCACTCCCGATCCGCCACGATCTGCACGGCGTCTATGTATTTACTCTCTGCCAACGGCAGCAGGCAGTATTCTAACAGGATCCTGCCCCCCACCTCCAGATATTGCTTAGGGGTATCCAGTCCCATCCTGCTGCCGGTTCCTCCGGACAAAATCAGCGCTGCATTCATACCTCTTTTACCTGCCTGATCTCACTTAAAATATCCCCATAGGGCCTGTTTTTCCCAAACAACAGGGTCGTTCCCAGAACAAACCCGTCCACACCCTTGGGGGCAAACTGGATAATCCTGTCCATGCTGCAGGCCCCGTCCCAATACACCTTAAATTTCATCTCGTCCTTTAACTGCAGAAGTCTGTCTATTTTCTTCCCCACATAGGGCAGGTACATCTGACCCGCATTGCCGGGATTGACCGACATTACAAGCACTTTTTTCACAATGCGCAGCATTTCGTATACCGTCTCAATGCTGGTGCCCGGATTGATGGCAATGCCCGGAATCATGCCTGCGTCAATAATCTTCTGTAATGTGGTTGACGGGTGGTATTCCGCCTCCGGGTGGATGTATACCGTGTCCCCTCTCCTTAACTTTTTCAAAAATATGTGGATATTATTGTTGGGATGTTCAATCATCAGATGTACGTCCAGGGGTTTTTCCGTCGCTGATGCAATATATGACATATCGTTTAATGACATGGCAAAATTTGGCACATACCGCCCATCCATAATATCTATGTGAAAGGAGTCAATGCCTCCTGCCTCCAGATCCCTGACTTCCTTTTCCAGATTGCCGTAACACGCGCACATCATGGATGCCGTCAACTCAAAATCCATTGGTTTATTCCTCCGTGAAATATTGCTGCCGCCTTCCCTGCGGCGATTCTTTTCTATTCTATCATTGAAACAGTATCTTGTAAAGCGTGGGAAAATTCACGTCCGGCCCTTTTTGCCGAACACAATTCCCCGCCTCAGCTGCGCCTCCAGATAAGCGTCCAGCGTCCAGTTCGGGCACATATATCCCCTGGAGGTGTCAGTGGTAAATCCATGATTTTCCAGAGTGTGACGAATGCTCTCCTCATCCTCCCTGCAGTGGTAGGAGCAGATTGCGCAGCGTATGTTCCCACACCGCTCCAACAGCTTGTCCGCTCCCTCCAGCGCCGCCTTTTCCGCACCCTCGATATCCATTTTAATATAACCTATCTCTTCCGACGCAAACAGCCCGTCCAGGCTCACATGACTGCCCTCATGAAAACGATCCAGAAAACCGTTTATGATCTGCACTTTGTCCCTGTCCCCGCAAAAAGTCTGCTCCAGGGCCTCTATCCATTCGGGATCCGCCTCAATCAGATAAACTCTGACCGCCCGGTCCACACAATTCAGAGCAAAAATCCCCTCTGCGGCCCCGGCGTCCACCACGATATCCCCCTCTTTTACCCCATAGGATTCCTTGTCATAGCAATGCGGCGAGCGTCTGTCCTGCTCCATCACCACTGAGCGGTAGTAGCTGACAATCCTGTTCTCGTCCCAGGTTCTGGGAAAAAACATTTTTCTCCCCTTATAGGGCACATACCTCATGCCCGTGGCGCCGTCCACCTCCACCGCCACCGGCAGGTTCTGATATTCCTCCACAAAATCATAGCTAATCAGATCTATCCGCCCTCTTTTATCAATATAATCTATAATCTCCGCAACCTCTGGATCGTCCTTGTCCGCCTGGTGCTTGTAGTTCCAGTACTCCCGGTTGGCCAAAGTATAGACGGATTGGGACAGCATATCCACGCAAAGGATAAACGCGTCCATGAGAAGCAAAATCTTGTCTCTGTCCGTCTCCCCCTCTGTGATATTAGTACACAGTATTTCAAAACGGTTCAAAACATCTGCGTATTGACGCTCTGTAAAGGTGCTGCGGTTCACCTGCAGCTCCGCATAGACACACTGTCTGATATCCGCCAGCGGAACATTTTCCACCGGCAGAGCGCCATTTTGGATGACATCTCTGAGTTTTAACAGTAATTCCCTTGTGTGATTCATGGTTACCTCTTTCCTTCTGCCAGTCTGCTTTTTGGCTTGTACGGCTCCCCGCTTTGTGCTAAAATTAGTATAAACTTTATGTATACTTCAAAGACAGGTGGTACGATTTATGCGAACTATACAGATTTTACTTCAACTTGTCAACTCCATAACAGCCAATCCCTCCGTCCTCCCGCTTTTGCCCTGGGAGGACATTCAGCTGTGTCTGCTTATGGAACTGGAATACCGCGATCATCTCTATACTAAGGAACAGATCAAGCATAGAAATACATTGTTTCAGGAATTGATAGCGGAATCCCGGCAATACGCGTCTTTAGGAGATGCCGAAGCCGTAGTCTTCCGGCTTCAGCAGATGGCCTTTACTCTGCAGACTCTGCCGGAATCGGAGCACACGAAACGCTTGTCAGAACAGGCTAATTTTGACCACGCATGCCTAAATCATTATAAAAACAACACTATTGTTATACTTGGCGATTCCCATGTAAACTTTTTCAGCGGCAATGAAGAACTCTCTTTTCTTCCCATAGGACAGGATATCAATGTCTGCTTAGACAATTCGCCCTATCCTTTTACATCATTGCACCTTGGACCCTGCCTGGCCTACAGCAGCAACCGCTATAATACCACCTTTTCTTTCAGGGAAAAGCTGGAATATCTATGTCAAAACTTTATAAAAGCAAAGGCCAGGATCGTTTGCTGCCTTGGAGAAATTGATATCCGGGTACATGTGTTTAAACAGGCCGCTCTGCAAAACAGAAGCTATCAGGATATAGTTGACGATATACTTGCACAGTATTTTGCGTTTCTTCTCCGCCTGCAAGGGCTTGGCTATCAAGTCTCCTGCTGGGGGCCCGTGGCTTCTCAGAGCGAGGCATGCCCGGTAGATCCCCGTTTCCCGCGCAACGGAACCGAGATACAGCGCAACATGGCCACCGCATATTTTAACCAGGAGTTATCCCGGTTCTGCCAGCAGAATAATATGCCCTTTATGTCCATTTTTCAGGAACTGGTTACGCCAGATTACCATACGCTGGATCAATATTATTCCCCGGATCACTGTCATTTGGGACAGGCTGCGCTGACCCTGGCCCTGCCCCAGTGGCAGAAAATACTGTAGAAGTTCTTCCCAGCTAGTCCCATACCTCTATATAGCTGTCCTTGAACTCCTCCTGGGCAATCTCCAGCATCCGGCGGGCGGACAGCTTGCTCTGATACTCTTTATTGTCAAACAGATTCCGGTGATCGGGGCGCACGGTGTGCCCCTTTTCAAAGGACAGCGCGAAGAAGTCCCTCCCCAGCCATTCGTAATCCTCGTCATCCAGTGTATGGGGATCCAGAAATTCTCCCGCATAGCGGAAAGAGTTCCAATTGCGCAGCCTGTAGGCTGTGGGATGGCGGAAAGCCACATAGGTCCCATAGGTCTCAAACTCACTGAAGCTGTTGCTGGTCAATTGCTTTGGATCAATTGCGTGAAGCACCTTCTCATAAAAACGCTCGCCCGGTATCTGCTCATTGGCCTGTATATCCCTGATCAACTCCTGCATAATCTCACAGTTGATCAGCATATGTTCGGCGATAAAAGATTTTTCAATGCATTTGCGCATTCCTGGCAGCAGCTTCTCCAATGTCCGAAAATATTCCTCATGGCACTCATGCTTCAGATCCAGATAAGGTATGCCGCTTTCCTCCTGAAACATGGAAAAAGGTTTACAGGGCACGGTATCCCCGTCCCACACCAGGTAGTAGGCATCCTCGCACTGCGCATGATACTGCATCTTGAGAAACTGCTGGTAGTACCAGCCGGTTATCCCCCGGGGCACATCCTCCCTGCCCAGCACCTCCTGCATCACACCATGCACGGCGGCAAAGGGAATAATATCATCCTCCGCCAAAAATCCCACCCGATCTCCCAGGCCGCTCTCCGCCACCAGCTGTCCCACTTCCTCGTTTCCTACAAACAGAAGCCGCCTGCCGGGCATGTTTTGAATTAAACGCGGATAATTGCACTGCAGCCGCAGATAGTCTTTGGCTGTGGTGACGATTAGTACGTCGTAGTTTTCCTGCATGTCAGTTTCCTCTCAATTATTTATAGTTTCCTCGGTTTGAGTATAAGATCAGATACCGCCTGTCAAAATTCCAGGCTATCTGCTTCTCCACACTACCCGATCAGCACCTTTTTTCCGCAAAAGGCAAAACCATACTTCCGTATGCGTTCCACCGGAATCCCTTTGGTCATGAGGGCAGCTTGATAGCTCCGCTCCTCAATCTGCCGCAGCGCCTCCCGCACTGTGTCGGACAGTTCCTTCTCCTCATCCTCATCCTGTACCTTAAATTCCAGAATAATGGCGTCATCGCTGTCTATATTCCGGGGCTCCAGCATCACATCATATCTGCCAAAACCACTCTCCCGGTTGGAGGTGACCACATATCTGTCCGCCAGTTCCACCATCAGGCCCAGCACGAAACCATGGTAGAAGCGTTCCGGCTCCCTTTGCGGGCCTTTGCCCGTGTCAAAATAGCTGAACATCTCCAGGGTAACCCTGTTCATATAAGTGTTCATTGCTTTTACGTCGCCCAAGAGCAGAGCCTTGATAAAATCGTTATAATAGGACGATGGGCTGTCAAACCAGTCACGCACCATACTGCGGAACATGACCCGAACCTCAAAGTTTGTCAACTCCAACTCATAGACCTCCCGCCACTCCCCATACTCAGTCTCATATGTCTCGTAGCTTTTCACTTTCAAATAACCACCTGCAAGTAAGAAACTCCAGACGGCATTCCTCTTTGCAGACAGCTGATTAAAAACAATCTGCTCATCAATCTCCACCCGGGCACTCTCTCCCTGCAATAGACTTTCAAAAGTTTTCTTAATATCCGCGCTTCCCTCACGAATCAGCTTGTTCACCAGAGCGTTGGAACTGGTATTAGTCCAGTAGGCCCCTACTTTTCCTTTGTCAAGGAAGTTAAGGATAGACCATGGATTATAGATATCCCGCCTGCTGCCAAAGGTAAATCCATCATACCAGTCCCTAACCTGCTGTTTCCTATCTGACAAACCATATTCTTCTAACGCCGCATACACTTCCGTCTCCGTGAACCCGAAACAGTCCGCATACTTTTCTGATGTAGTTGTCACCACCTCCAGATTGTTCAAACCTGAAAACATAGATTCCTTGCTAATTCTTGTGATTCCAGTCATAATGGCACGTTCCAAATATGGATTCGCCTTAAATGTCTCATTGAACAGACTCCTGGTAAAAGCCGCCAGTTCGTCCCAATACCCATCCACATAAGCTTCCTGCATGGGGGTGTCGTATTCGTCCAAAAGAATAATCACTCGTTTGCCATAGTGTTTCATCAAGTAATAAGCCAAAGTCTTGAGAGAACTTGTCTCAGACCCACCTTCCACACCAGCCGCATTCCGTCGGAATGACATTCTTTCATTATCATTAAGCTGCTTACTGTCCGCCAGATAGTCTAATTGATTGTATATATCCGTGATAATCTCACATATTTTTTTTCTGGTCGCCTGATAAGTCGTCTCCTTTACGTTGGCAAAACTGAGCGCAATCACAGGATATGTCCCCTGCAGCCGGCGGTATTTTTCCTCCTGCCAGATGGAAAGCCCCTGAAACAGGTCACTGCGCCCCGCATATTTTACAGAGAAGAACTGCTCCAGCATACTCATGTTCAAGGTTTTGCCAAAGCGCCGGGGACGGGTAATCAATGTCACATCGTCCCCCGTCTCCCACCATTGTCTGATAAAATCCGTTTTGTCCACGTAGAAATTGTTATTTGTTATGATTTTTTCAAAATCCTGACGCCCGATACCTATTACTCTCGCCATAAGCTGCTTTTCCTCCCGACAGAATCCCTCTTTACTGGTCTTCCCGCATCACCAAGCACTCCTTGCGATGAAAACATACACCATACACTGTGATATCCTCATAGCCGACGCGCATAAGCTCCGCCCGGTAATTCTCCTCCAGGGCCTGGGCGATGGCCTTCCTACAGCGCTCTTCCATCTGCCGAAACTCCCTGGCCACCTTCAATTCAAGGATAAATGCCTTCCCTTTCACCGAAGGAGCCTGCAGCACAATATCCGGTCTCCCCATTCCACACTCTCGGTTAGAAAGGACACGATACTTCCCGGTCCCTTTTAACAGCCCCAGCAGGAAACCGTGGTAATAACTCTCCGCATAGTCAAAAAAGCTTATCGAATCCTGCAGCTGTGCGGACAGGCAAGCGCTCAGCGTCTCGCAATCGCCGCCTTCCAGCGCCCGAAGCAGTATCCAAAATCCAGACATCGGATCCTGCTGGATTTTAATAAATGGCGTCAGAACTCCATTTCAAACACATGCCTGTTTCCCTCAAAAAACTATACGAAAGGGCGATGGCAAAATAGCATTGCCGCTCCAGTGGCAAATATACTTGATTTTATTTCCTGTTTGTTTCATACTGAAAGTATCAACAGACAGGAGCAAATCTGTTTCTATCATACAGGTTTGCTCCTGTTTTGTATAGGTACACTCTATCTAGCGTTTACGCTTATTCAGCCGTGCAACATAACTCATTCTATATGTGCTTACCTATTAAATTCCTCTCGGCATTTTCAACATCATTCACTTCCAAAGAATCCGTATATATTTTCACATCCGTCACAATACCATTTCTTTGGTTATACGCAATTCTCGCATTCCCCCACTCATACCTTGCTTCCCTTTCATATCCATATCTTTTACCATCTCCAAAATTCCACAACGGATCATTATATTTTTGCCGAAAATATTCTATGTCTGTTCCATCAACCTGTATTTTCTCTGGGCATATACCAAAAACAGAATCTGCCCACTCTTCATATTCTTCTGCGATTGCCAACTTCATTTCTTCGATTGTAATATCCGGCAATATATCTTTGATATTTTTTACCCTTGCCTGTACGGACTTAATGGAATGTTTTGCCATTTTACCGGATGGTGTACTCAAAACTGTATTCATCATGCCCAAATCAGAATCCACAAGAATTGTTCCATGATGCAGGCAGCATCTACTATTTGTGTAAAAAGCGTTTCCCGAAAACTTAAAGCCGTCTATATAAATATCATTTCTTCCGCCTACGGATACAGTAGCACCCAGTTTTCCAAATACACTGGTCAATATTTGGTAAATTGAATCCTTTTTTACGCAAGCAATCGGAAATATCATTGTATAATTCAGATTTCCTAGATCATGAAAAACCGCACCACCTCCAGTCATTCTCCTTACCACCTGAATACCGAATTGCTGTGCAGCATTCATGTCCACTTCATCATAAACATTTTGGTGCTTTCCCAAAATCACTGCTTTATCATTTTGCCATAAATAAAGAATGGTACACCCACTGCGGTCTGCCAATCCAAAAAGATACTCCTCCACTGCCAGATTGTGGCTCGCACAATAATTCTCTGACTCATAAATCAAACACTTCATATCAATGCACATCCTATAGCTGATAAATACGCACTATGTTCAGGGATTGCCACTTTCACTCCAAGGGCACTTTCAGCCATCATGCCTATCTCCGGTATCTGTGACATCCCACCACTTAAAACTACCTCATTGCATGATGCTTTCCCTATCAGTTTCTTCGCCTGTATTAGTATTTGCCAGATGACTTTACAGATGATATCCCATTCCGGGATTCCTTCTGAGATAAACTCAACAATCTCTGTCTGCGCAAAAACAGCACATACTGATGAAAGTTTCTTTTCGGGTTCCTTCAGCCCTTCCATATCAAGGCTGTCAAAAGAGATTTCCAACATGTTTAAAACATTTGTCAGAAACTGTCCGCATCCGGCAGCACATTTATCATTCAAAAAAAATTCTTTGAGTTTACCCTGCTGCTCCACTATCAGTTTTGTGTCCTGTCCACCTATATCAAGCACATATGCATCCTCTCCATAAATGCTGTATGTCCCAAGGGCGAGTGCCTTAAGTTCATTGACCTGTTTCACGGAAGGAATATTGGCTTTGCCATATCCACAGGAAAATATATTGCAGTCGCCATATTTACTGTATATTTCCTTGACTTTTCTGTCAAAATATTCTTTCTGCCTCACAGGCGTCTTTTCCGAATAGCAGATGTCTATGATGCCCTTCTCCCCAATAACGGCATATTTAGTCCTTGTTGAGCCAACATCAATCCCTATCCTATAC